>CAYHGS010000016.1:0-30302 GCA_964356305.1 uncultured Candidatus Peribacteria bacterium | reverse complement strand
TCACACTTCCCATTCTCGCAGGACATCGACTTATGGGCACGGACGCCCCGGAAACAATGGGATTCAAAGTAAATCAGGGAAATAATGTATACATAAATCTCGAACCGGATACTCGCGCCGAAGCCGACAAGCTCTTTGCAGCGCTCTCCGTCGACGGAAAGATAGAAATGCCGCCCAGGGAGATGTTTTGGGGCGACTACTATAGCTCATTTACCGACAAATTCGGCATCCAGTGGATGATAAACTGCTCAAGCAAGGTATAAAACCACAACTAAAATTTCATTTTTTTCATGGACCATCAAATATCAATCCTTTTTAGATTCCTCAAATATAATATTTTTCACTTATTTATTATATTTCTGCCACCAATTGTCGTATTTGCGATTCACTCCATCATGTCGCTCGGATTTCATGCCTACGATGTCTATCCATGGATAGACACTCCAATGCACTTCATTGGTGGCATAACGATGTCATACAGTTTCGTGATTTTACTAAAATCATTTCAGGAATCCGAAATAATGCCCACTCTGGACACGTATCTCAACATATTTTTCAGCTTCACAATCATCGTAACTATAGCAGTATTCTGGGAATTTTTAGAATTTATTGCAGGCATTATGTTCAATGCAAATATTCAAGTAAGTCTACCGAATACCATGAAAGATTTATTTTTAGGCTCATTGGGTGGATTATTTGTCTGTCTGCTTTTCAAATATTACCAACCGATAAAGTTAAGACTGAGCAAAGACAACTAAAACATGCAATTTATGCCTATAGAGATTATTCAACCATCCATTGATGATCGGAGATGGCAAAGAACATGAAGTATATGAGATGAAAGTGATAAATGGCGTGCTAAAAAGAGCCAGAAAAACCAAATAATTCACCTCTCACTCAAAAAATGCATAACCAATAGAACCATAAGCGGCTTCTGTTTAGGATCACTCTCGGCAATCAGAAGTGCCAACGCCACAAGCGCATTATCATTAATTTTTCGTTCACCGTTTTTACGATAGAGATAGCCATGCATCGCTAAAAATACAATAAACATAAATGATCCAATGCGTTTATTGCCATCAACAAAAGGATGATCCTTGATAATAAAATACAAAAGATGTGCCGCTTTTTCCTCAATACTTGGATACAGATCAAGTGTATCAAACGTCTGACGAATAGCGCCTAGCGCACCGTGGAATTGCCCACCTCTCTCTTTGCCAAACAAATCAGAAGCTTCTTTTCTGCCTATAAGCTCAAGTTTGAGCGCTTCAATTGCATCCTTGCAAAAATCATATTCCAAAACTTTATCTGATAGTTTTGTCGGCGGTGCTTTCAGTGAATCACTATCATATTGCTGCAGCAACAGCCATGTTGAAGAATACGTCGTTATGACGTCCAGCAATCCTCGGGACTCACCATTCGTTAAATTTCGTGTTTCAATGGTCTTCTTAATCAATCCAACCGCCTCTTCGAATTCTTTTAATCCTTTATCCCGAAGTCTCCTCTGATTTAAAACATATCCTTTCAAAATATAATTACGAAGAACGGAAGTTGCCCACATGCGAAACTTTGTGCCCTTCACGGAATTTACTCGATACCCGACAGAGATAATCATGTCGAGATTGTAGAATTCAATGTCCCTAGAAACCGCTCTGTTTCGCTCTTTTCCAACTACCCGGAATTTCCGGGTAGTTGGATTTCGGTCTAATTCTTGGGTATCAAAAATATTACCGATATGCTCGCCAATCGTATTCACATCCTTCCCGAATAACTCCGCCATCTGCTTTTGCGTAAGCCACACTGTGTCATTCTCAACCCTCACCCGTACCTTCACTTCACCTGTAGAATCTTGATAGAGAAGAAATTCCGAAACCACCGCCAAAGATTGATTATCCATACGATAAAATGAAAAAATAGTATTCAAAATGCTACCACGAAAAATGGCTTATTTAAAACGAAAATCATGAATTATTCCTTACATTTTTGTGAAAAAATTCTGACAAAAAGATGACGCGGAATAGTACTATTCGCTCACCCCTAGACTCTCACCTCTTCCCGCGCTACTATTAGACTTGCCCAATACGTCGGCGCCCCAGCAGGGGTGTCCCTCGGGGGATCCCGCTCCCATTTCATAAACCCAAAAATCCCATGGCCGTCGTACCCGTACAATTAGGAGACTTCTCTGAAGGCTCAACATCAGCATCGCCAGCCATGAAAATCGTTGTCGATCGAAAACTTTGCATTGGTGCCGCGCCATGCGTAGCAGTCGCCCCTGGAGTTTTTCAATTAGACGATGAAGAAGGAAAAGCCTATGTCGTCGATCCTGACTCGGCAGATGAAGAAACGATCAAAATGGCAGCCGAGGCCTGCCCTGTTCTCGCCATCAAACTTTACAAAGAAAACAAGCAGATGTATCCACAAGAATAATGTAAAATCATAATAGTAAAAACTTGACGTGCGGTCGAAAACAAATTCCACCGCATGCGCCCGCTCAAAAAAATCGGACAAAGAAGTAATAAAAATAAACCATATTCAAAGTCAACGGATAGTAGTAATAAAGACCTTTTCATTCCGAAAATATCAGGTATGCTTTTATGAACGTAAATACTACATGTAGTAGTATAAAAAAATGGGTAACACTATATATCCAAATCCCCACAAGAAAATCGTAGCACAATCCATCGACAACGCTCTTCCACTTTTCTAAGATAGGCCTTACAAGAAGGTGAAACATTTCTGACACGCTAGAAACGTACAGAATGTGTAACTCACTTCTTCTGTTCTCCTGTTCTCTCTGAAGTCCACTCCTACATCCCTTTTATTCCCCCTTACCCTTTTCCGCTATGGCACAAACAAAAAACATCAGAAAGCGCGATGGTCGCGTCGTTGATTTCGATCAGTCAAAAGTCGCAGAAGCCATCTGGAAGGCCGCCGAATCCGTAGGGGGAGACGACCGAACCATTGCTGACAGAATTGCCAATCAGGTTGCGGCAGTGATTGAAGTTTTTTTCAAGGGACCGGAGGCTATTCCAACCGTTGAGCAAATTCAGGACCTCGTAGAAAAGATTCTCATCGAAGGTGGACATGCCAAAACCGCAAAGGCTTATATCTTGTATAGGGCGGAGCAATCACGGAAACGTGAGCAGACAGAGACAATCCTCGGCAAGGGTAATGCCGACGAACGACTCAATTTCTCCAACAACGCACTCGAAGTTCTCAAGCGACGCTATCTCTTGAAAGACGAAAATGGCAACATTACCGAAACTCCTAAGCAACTCGTCGAACGTATTTCTAACAATATCGCTCTCGCCGACAAAAACTATGGCGCAACGGAAGAAGAGTATCAGGCCACTGCCAAAAAATTCTACGATGTCATGGCAAACCTGGAGTACATGCCAAATACGCCAACCATCATGAACGCCGGAACGGAAATTCAGCAGCTCTCTGCCTGTTTTGTTTTACCGGTCCCGGACTCAATCGAAGGCATTTTCGACTCACTCAAGTATCAGGCCATTATCCACAAGTCCGGTGGCGGAACGGGTTTTTCGTTCTCACGACTACGACCATCAAATGACATGGTGAAATCAACCGCCGGCGTTTCTTCCGGTCCGGTTTCATTTATGAAAATTTTCGATGCGGCAACACAAGAAATCAAACAAGGCGGCAAGAGACGTGGAGCCAATATGGGCATTCTCCGAGTAGATCACCCGGATGTTCTCGACTTCATCGTCTGCAAGGCCGATATGAAAACACTCACCAACTTCAACATCTCCGTCGGCATTACCGCGAAGTTCATGGAAGCACTCAAGAAAGACACAACCTACGATCTCATCAATCCACGCACAAAGGTAGCCTGCAAGCAGCTCCGAGCACGTGAGGTGTTCAATTTGATTATTTCAAACGCATGGCTCAATGGAGACCCGGGTCTCGTATTCATCGACAATATGAATGCCACCAATCCCGTTCCTCATCTCGGTGAAATCGAGGCAACCAATCCATGTGGTGAGCAAGATCTTCTTCCTTTTGATTCCTGCAACCTTGGATCCATCGCGGTCAATCGATTCATCAATGCTGCTCGAACAGATTTTGACTGGGCACGTCTCGAAGAGACAGTCTTCACGACAACGCACTTCCTCGACAACGTGATCGACATGAACAACTATCCGATTCCTCAGATTGCCGAGATGTCACGCAATACGCGACGTATCGGTCTCGGTATCATGGGTTTTGCTGATGCACTCTATCAAATCATGATTCCGTACGACTCACCAGAAGGTCTCAAGAAAGGTGAAGAACTCATGAAGTTCATTCGTGATAAATCCATAGAAGAATCTATTAACCTCGCGAAGACTCGTGGAACATTCGGAGCATACAAAGGATCAACATGGGAGAAGAAAGGTATCAAAATTCGTAACTCCTACGTCACAACGGTCGCCCCAACAGGAACCATCGGTATGATCGCCGAGGCGAGCGGTGGACTCGAGCCAAACTTCGCTATCTCATTCATCAAGAACGTTATGGATGGAACCGAGCTCATTTATACCAATGCGTATTTCGAACAAATAGCCAAAGAGCGAGGATTCTTCTCAAAAGATCTCATGCTCGAAATTGCCAAAGTAGGATCCATTCAAAGCTTCGTCGATGAAATTCCGGCAGACATCCGACGTGTATTCGTTACCGCTCAAGATATTTCTCCGGAAAATCACATTCGTATGCAGGCCGCCTTCCAAAAACATGTCTGTGCTTCTGTCTCCAAAACAATCAACTTCTCACATTCCGCCTCCATGCAAGATGTCGAGACCGCTTACATCCTGGCCTACGATCTCAACTGCAAAGGAGTTACCATCTACAGAGATGGCTCAAGAGACTCTCAAGTCTTGAACATTGGAAAGGTAAATAAAAAAGAAGAGCCAAGAGTCGAGAAGCGTGTCGCTGAGTTCGTTCCACCACCAGCCGCTCCCGTAGCTGTCACTCAACCGACTCTCCCAACCTATGCAACCGTTGGAGCAGGATCAGTACCTACAGAAGATGGAACCGCCAGGGCCCACAAAGCTATCAAGACTAAACACGAACTCATGGCCAACAAAGAATGTCCAGAGTGCCAAGGCCAAGTTCAGATCGCCGAAGGCTGTATGCTTTGTCTCAGCTGTGGCTTCTCGGCCTGTAGCGTGTAAATTTGTAAATGCATTTTGAAGCTAAACAAGCCTAAAAACTTGCATAAGATAAAAAAAGTGATACAATAACAAACCTCGGGCGCAATTTGCTCGGGGTTTTGTTTCTCCTCAACTTATAAACAATCTGTATGGCAAAAGGCGGACCCGAAAGCTCATCCCAATACGAAGACGGACCAAAAAGAAAAGATGGTACCGATAGGAAAAGCGGTGCTACCGATAAACAAATGGAAGCTCTACGAGATGGAGAAACCGATGCCGAAACCGTCAAGGCTACGAATCGAGATGTAAGTCTTATCCACTCTAATATACGAAATTTATTAGCCAAGGATCAGGTTCTTGGAAAAGAAGAAAAAGAAGCCTACGAGAAGGAACTCGATGCCGCACGGAATAAGAGCAACCCAGGCAGACTGGCGGCAATCAAGAAAGATATCGATCAGAATATAGACGCATCACATAAGCTTCTCCAAAGTTTCGTAGGGCAACTGGACAAAAATACTGAGCTCTTCGGAAAAGACAAAGCGCGTAATATCGACGTGCGTGATGATAAAGAAAAAGAATTCAAAGAAGCAAATTTAGATGGAAAGAAAGAGGGAATGAAGAAACTCGATGGCGAGATTAAGAGTCTACGTACCATTCGGGATAATTTGATCAAAGTAATCGGAGATGGCAAAGGCGCCAAAACCTACATGGATCGTTTCGGAAAGATGACCGAAAATGAAAAAGTCGACTATGTTGATACCATGAAGGAAAATATGGCAGCCTTCAATAAACTCTTCGAACAGTTGAAGAAGACGGATATCTCTGATGATGACGAACTAGAGAGTCTTGGAATTCGCTTCGGTGAAGCCACTCCGGAAGGCCAAAAAAAGATGCTGGCCGAGATGGAACAGGAACTCAAGGATGGTGATGTAAAATCCGTAAAAGATGAGTTCAAGAAATTCTCCGAACCGCGCCAGAAGAAGTACGAAAGTGCCTTAAAAAAGGCTAGAGGCCTCAAGGCGAAAAAAGAAGTGGTAGAGGAGATGAAGGGCGAAATACGTGAGGAGGCCATTGCAAAATGGACCGCGTCCCCTCTCCAAAGTCCTTTTGAAAAGAATATCAACGCCAAGTACATGGGCGAGGAGAAAGATGCTGCCAAACTCGAGGCAAGTCTCGCATATATTCCCACCGCAGAAAAAACGTTGAAAGGCTTCGAAGCAAAATTCAAAGCTGCTCCCGCCAAAGTTCAGGCTCAATATGATTTCTATAATGTAAACTTCACTGGAAATGGCAATCAATTAGGAAAGAAGGAAATCGCAGCAGAATGCGAAAAACACATGGAACTTATTGGAAAGTGGGATACGAAACTCAAAGATGCGGTAGGCAACAAATTGGTAAGCGAGATCAGCGCCGGAAAGTATAAAGACAAGTTCGCCGGAGCCACCATCAAAGAAAAAGAAGCCGCCCTCCAAAACTCCACCCTCGACGATCCTCGACGAAAAGAATCCCTTACTCGCTTCAACAAGCTCCCTGCGGGCGATCAACAAAAGCACAAGGAGTTCTATAGCCTACGATTACGTGATCGCATGGCATTGGTAGAGAATATTGAAAACGACAATCATGAGCGAAAAGAGTTGTGCGAAAAATATAACGACAAAATTCAAGAAATGGCCGACGGACGACTTCTCTCTCCAAAAAGCGTTAAAGCCTATAAACAGTGGTTCGCCTCACTTGAAACAACCGACGAGATGAAGGAAATGTTAGAAAATTCCGATCTCGACGATCCACGCCGCGATAAGGTTCTGGAAACATTCGAAAATCTCCCGGAGTCTCAGCGCAAAAAACATGAATCGATTTTCATGAACCAAGATCTTTCTGAACGTATTCAGACCCTCTGTACCATCTTACCGGACGGAGGAAATGCCCTCAAAAGCTCTCTCAATGGCATGCAGGAGGCGAAAAGTCAGGTCGACGAGATGCAAAAGAAAACGGAGTTGAAAGTAAAACTCGAAGACGCCATGAAGTTCGAGGGACAGAAAAACTTCCAAGCCGAGTTTGAAATCCGCAAAGATATCGCCAAGCTCGACCCGGAAGATGAAATTAATAACGCACGTCTCACTGAATTGCAGATAATGGTAAGTCCGAACGCCGAGTCGATTGGTAAAGCCATCGATGCATCAAAAGGAAACAGCACCATGAGAGACCAACTCGAAGCAAACGCCGTTTATCTCCGTATGGCACATGATATCAAACAGCATGAATTGCTCACGCAAGAGCGTACATTCGACCAGCGCAGTGCGCTTCATGCCTCCACGGAAGACAAAAACCTCTCGAAAGACTTTGCTGACTTCACCGATGGAGAAAGCATCATTGACGCACGTACTGGACGCGCTCAGGACGCCGTCGTCTTCAAGATGACCGACTTCCAGAACCTCAACCGAGATCAAATACATCAGAAAAAGAAAGCTCTCAAGCAAGACAGACTCATTACCGACGAGACTCAACGAGGAAAGCGATATAATATGATCGACAAAGACGGCCAACAGCTCGACAGTACGAAGCTCGAGAATCGAGCAAAGGCGCAATCAGCACAGATCACGGCCGCCATCGTGAGCCGCATCACTGGCGGAAGTCTCTCTGAACAGGCCAAGCAAGAAGCACAAAAAGCTGTCGAGGCTATCCTTCTCGACAACAACAAGTTCAGTCTGGACGTTGCGGCATAACAATCGATACAGCCGCACACTCACTTCGGCACACCCACCATGCCAGCAAAACGTAGTATCCGACGACGACATATTTTGTCATGGGTGGAACTTCGAATACGCTGAATGGAAGCCACGAAAAGAAATGAATAGCAAAGAAATACCACGAAACAAACATACTCACCGCACGAGCAAAAATATAAGCCACCGGATATATCAAAAAGCTCAGCACAAATACCCCGGAACCAATCGTCATCGCAATCGGAATAAACCACACAAACAGCAAATTAGTAATCAATCCGATCAATGGCAACTTTCCAAATGACATCGTTACAGGCAACAAAGCAAGATACACCGCAAGCGTTCCGGAAAAAGACTCTATCAAGCCTGACTTTTTATCCGGAAACCATTTCAGGACTACCGGCGAGACATACATCACTCCAACCGTAGCAAAAAAAGATAATTGAAAACCTTTATCAAACAACAGCATCGAAGGATCGTACAAAACCATAGCAAATCCGCTCCAAAGTAATATAAGCGTCATATCTTTCACGCGGCCGAGCGAAGAGGCCCACACGCCGAGAAAACCCATAATCGCCGCCCTCACGGCCGATGCCTGAAACCCTACGAACCCAATAAACACGAGCAACAAAAATCCAAACACGACAAACCTCCATTTCCTCCGAACAGGAATTATTGCTACGCCGAGCTGCAGCAGCAGCGAGACGTTGTATCCGGAAACCGCAAGAATATGAGACAAACCCGTCCTTCGGAAATCCCCTTTTACCTCATCACTCAAGCCTCTCTCTCCTCCAGCCAAAATCCCAACCATAAAAGCCCCAACACTCTCTGGAAATAGCGCCTGCATACGAACCACAAAATACCTCCGCACACTCGTCAACATACCCAAAAACCCAACCGGCTCACCAACGGAAAGAATCTTCACCGGCTGCATTTTCAAATACTTCACCTCATATCGCACATCTTCCACGATCTTCCCCCTTATTCGCACACTATCCCCTCTCCATAAATCAATACCATTCGGCACAGAAATCTCAATATCACCCACGCCATCAACATCCACTACCACTCTCTGCCCCGAACTTGTCGCCTTCGGATCATTGCTCAATGAACCTTCCAGCTCAACCACACCCCTCGCAATCACCCCACGTACCACATCCTCATGCCGCATCGTCACCCAACCACTTCGAGAAAAACCACACAAAAATCCAAGAAGAATGAGAAGAAAAAGATACACAACTCGCCCATTCGGCCAATCAAACAACCTATATCGAATCAAAAAAACCATCACACACAACAGCACGACCAAACCAAAAAACAAACCCTGATACCACCCAACTACTCCGCAGAAAAAAGCCATAAAAAAAGTCCCCATAGAAGCAAGCTACCATGAGGACCTAACATTTTTCTGACAACTAAAGATTTTTTTCGAAACCGAGACCCATCATAATATATATTTTCGGGAAAAGTAACTTCACGTAACTATTGCTTCACCGCGGGAGTTATTTTCTTGACGACAGATGGAACCACAGGAACCTTGGAAGTAGGAACACCTGCCGGAGCATCAATACCAAGAGTATCCTCACCGGGGAGACCACCCAACATGCCAAAGAGATTAAATTCAGTGGAACCGGTAGGATCAACCGTTACTACTGTCTTCCCAAAATTCATAAAAGACATATCAAAACGAATATCTCCCTTGCCACTCGACTTGCTGTCATCACTCAAAATCTTGTCCATCTTTAAGGCAAGAGAAACTTTATTCAACACCTCCCCGTCCACTGACACCCAAAATGTCAAACGACTTGTAAAATGAGCCAAAAAGTCATCAAGCTTCACGAGATCCTCTGCTGTCGGCTCAGTTCCCTTGTCTTTGTTATACTGAATCATAAAATCCCTGAGTTTTGCTGCGTCCAAATCAGCAACATATCTATAACTATTCAGCCCACCAATCGTATCCGACCCGTCATATGTCACATTTTTCACATAACCACTCACGTTTTTGAAGATATTTTCAGCATCCTTGAGCCGCTGAACGGTAATACTGCCACTATCCGCTACAACAGGTACGACGGGTGCAACGGGAGTGACCGAAGCCTTCGAGGTAGCACCAAGAGGAGCACTCACGGCCGCTGCTGCCGGCACAGATTGAGCTGGAGAAAGAGAATCAACATAAGGTTTTACAAGAGCCTCCGGAAGAGGAACCTTCCACCATTTTCCTAGAGCCTGAGCAACATATTCCTTGGGAATCTCCGCCGCAGGACCGGTCAAGCCGTTGAGAAGAGCAAAAACTGATTGCTTGTTTGCGCGCAACTCCGTATCCAATGAGTATTTATCCTGATTAACAGCCATTGTTCCCTTGATTTTGGAGTTCAAGGCAAGAACAAGAGGATCGCTGGTTGCATCACCATTCGCGGCAAGAGTAATAGTCACATTCTGAGCCTTGCCATCGGCATCTTTTCCGAGCAATGTAGCATCAAATTTCACCTGATATTCACCGGATACTTTTGAGGCGAGATTCGTTACACCCGTTTGTAGCATCGTCATCGGCTCTTTTGTTGGTTTCGGAGAAAACCAAGTGCAACCACTCGTAACGGATATCACCACTAATAAACTTGTCATCATTACTATTCGCTTTTGCATAATATAAATTATAAGGAAATAGAGCCTTCCAATCTTATCATGGAGAGATAGAGTGTCAACAAATGTACATATCATGAAAATCAAGTACAATGCTGCTTGTATACTTCATTATTTCACCACACATGACTCTCAAAGAACAACTTCAACAAGACCTCATTACCTCCATGAAAGCAAAAGATGAAATAACTACCGGAACGATTCGCCTAATCAAGGCTGCCATTCTCCGTCTCGAAACAGCAGGTGAGAAAAAAGTCGCCACCGATGAAGATATTATTCAAATTATGGGAAAAGAAATCAAACAACGAAAAGATTCCATCGAGCAGTTTGAAAAAGGCAACCGTCCTGAGCTCGCCGCAAAAGAAAAACTCGAGATGGCCGTATTAGAAAAATACCTTCCCCCTCAACTCTCCGAATCAGAAATCCGCGCCATCGTCGCCGAAGTCATCGCCTCAACCGGCGCCACCGGCAAATCCGACCTCGGCAAAGTCATGGGCGCTCTCATGCCCCGCACGAAAGGCAAGGCCGATGGAGGCATGGTGAACAAGATTGTGCAGGAACTGTTGAGTGAAGCAAAGTAATGTCAGGACATTTCTTCTTTCATCCTTCGAGTAGTCACTCCCGTTGGATCCAAATTATCCACCTGAATAGTATACATATCATCTAACCGACCAGGGACGAAAGAAATCTCTACCGAAGTTTGATAGAGCTCTCCATGAATTCGCTGACGAAGAGCATCGATACGAGCAGCAATATCCCGATGTTCGATTGTGCCTTTTGTCCAACCTTCTTTTGACAAATAGTCATCCAGGTTTCCGCGATCACGAAAATGGTAATAAGCATGTGTGGAAAACATCGCGGCAAAACTCTCCGCAGCCTTAATCATCGTAGAGCCCTGACCCATAGAAAAATCAAGTGTAGGCGACGAAGACACATAAGCGAATCCATCTCCTCCGACACGCAAATCCACCGGAAATATCGCGCGTACACGATTATCCGGTGGATCGATAGCTATCAAAGCATCGGGATGCACATAGAGCACAGACTGTCCAAGAGCATTCATAAGCGCAAATCTCAAGCTTAATACATCCCCTCCATTCCACCCATGCCGCCTCCGTGACCTCCTCCAGCACTAGCAGCCTCCTTCGGCTCAGGTAATTCCACGATCGCCGCCTCCATCGTCAAGAACGTCGAAGCGATAGAAACCGCATTCTGCAGGGCAGAGCGGGTAACTTTCTTCGGATCAATAATGCCGTCCTTTACCATATCGACGTACTTACCAGACATAACATTATATCCAATTCCCGCCTCACCATCCATGATCTTCGCAATAACAACTTTTCCATCCTGACCGGCATTTTCAACGATGCGCATAAGTGGTTCCATGAGCGCAGCCTTCACAAGTTCAAAACCCGTCTTCACATCACCAGTCAACTTCGCGCTCGCCGTGCCCGCCTCGAGTCCTCGAAGCGCATGCAACAACGCCACTCCACCGCCGGGGACAATTCCCTCTTCGACCGCCGCCTTTGTCGCCTGAACAGCGTCTTCCAAACGATGTTTCTTTTCCTTCAACTCAATCTCCGTAGCAGCACCAACCTTGATCACACCGATACCTCCACCAAGTTTTGCCAATCGCTCAGCAAACTTATCCTTATCAAAATCAGAATTTGATTTATCAATAAGAATCTTGAGCTCGGAAATTCGTGCCTGAATATCTTCTTTGTTTCCTTTTCCGCCGATGATCGTCGTATGTTCCTTGTCCGCAACCACACGCGTACATCGTCCCAGGTCGCCCAATCCAGTTTCTTCAAGCTTCAATCCAACCTCTTCACTAATAACTCTTCCACCCGTGAGCGCGGCAATATCCTTCAAAATTTCCTTTCTTCTTTCTCCAAAAGCTGGAGCCTTGACCGCCAGAACGCTGAACGCTCCACGCAATTTATTCAATACAAGCGTAGCCAAAGCTTCACCTTCAATATCCTCAGCAATAATCACCAACTCCTTCTTTCCGCTCTGTAAAACTTTTTCAATAACCGGAAGAATATCCTGAATCGACGTAATTTTTTTATCCGTCAAAAGCAAAAATGCATCATCATAGGAAGCCTCCATTCTGGCAGGATCTGTAACGAAATACGCCGAGATATAGCCGTTATCGAACTGCATACCCTCTACAACTTCTTTCGTAAGTCCCATCGTCTGCGCCTCTTCCACGGTAATAACACCATCGCTTCCTACCATAGAAAGAACCTCCGCAATCAGTTCACCCATCTCAGAATTCTGAGCGGAAACCGTGGCAACCTGCGCAATTTTTTCCTTAGAATCTCCGATCTGTACTGCCATTTCCTCCAACTCTCTCGTCACCTCAAGCATCGCCAACTCCATACCCGTACGGAGCTGCATGGGATTAGCCCCAGCCGTAATATTACGAATACCGCCTTCAATCATCTTCCATGCAAGAAGTGTCGCCGTCGTCGTACCATCACCAGCCACATCATTTGTCTTGGTCGCCGCCTCTTTCACGAGCTGTGCTCCCATATTTTCATAAGGATCTTTCAGCTCAATCTCTTTCGCAATCGTCACGCCATCATGCGTAATCACCGCCGAGCCGTATTTTTTATCCAAACCTACATTTCTCCCCTTGGGACCAAGCGTAATACAAACTGTCGATGCCAGCTGTCTCACACCGCTCAAGAGCTTGCTTCGTGCTTCATCTGCGAAAATAATTTGCTTTGCCATATATGTATGTAATTAATAATTGATAATTAATAAAAGATTCACTAGCCGACAATGGCTAATACATCCCCCTGATTCAAAATCAAAAGCTCCTCTCCCTCAATCTTCACCTCGCTTGGGCCATACTTAGAAAAAAGAATCTTATCCCCTACTGCAACCTCCATAGCCAGTCGCTTGCCTTCATCCGTCATCTTGCCCGGGCCCACGGCAACCACTTCGCCCATCTGCGGACGCTCCTTCGACGCCGTCGCCGGAATATAAATCCCCGACTTCGTCTTTTCCTCACCAACATCAGCCTTTACGATAATATGATCTTCTGTTGGCTTAAGCTGTATACTCATAAAAAAATACAATAAATAATAAAATTAGCACTTGCCATTTTAGAGTGCTAATACAATCGAATCAAGGGAAAATAAGACGCTATGCAAAGCTAGAAGGCAAAAAAGTACCTATGATAAAGAAAATATGCTAGAATACACACAAGCGGTCTCTAAGACCCTTAACGCACAACTGTTGTACGTTCTCTCCATTGGAGGGTGGTGGATCCAAACTCTGAGTCTACTCGGGAAGACCTCTCAACTTCTAATAACGCGTAGATTCACAAAAAGGCGAAGATCATACGTCTTCACCTTTTTGCTTTGTGCTGGGAGTTGGTGGATCCAACGGGCGGCTCAGCAGAGTTGTCCCTTGGGGGAATCGAACCCGTGGAACCGGGTCTCAACGCCGCTTCCGTCAACCAGAACTGGACCCATGCCATACTCCCAACACTCCAATGCTAGCAAACCGTTCTAACAAAACGGTGAATTTTTCTTGCTATTTTTGTAACAAATGTATGACAAAATAAGATACATGATACAATCCCTCCATGAACCGTAAAAACGTCTTTCTCTGGACCCTCTACGATTTCGCAAATTCCATCGTTACCATTGTATTTTTTCTCTATTTTTCACAATGGCTTGTCATTGACCATGGCGTGTCAGACTTTTGGTACAATATGATTTTCACGGTTGGATCGGCACTTCTCCTCATAACCGCACCAGTTTTAGGAAGTATTGCCGACCGAACAGGAAGAGAACATACTTATTTAAATCGAATAACATTTCTCACGTTTATCTGCTATGTTATCACCTCCATTATCACCCTCTTTTTTACACAAAGTGTTTTTCTCGCCATTCTCTTTTTCCTCTTAGCCAATTATTTCTATCAATTCTCATTCGTTTTCTATAATTCCCTTTTAGAAAAAATCGCCCCACCGGAAAAATGCGCCACGATTTCGGGGATAGGTCAAGCCGGAAACTGGTTAGGTCAAATCGCCGGACTCCTCATTACCCTACCAATTGTGAGCGGTGTCATCTATTTCATAGGCGCGCCCGGGCGCGCGCAAACATTCCTTCCATCCGCCATCATTTTCTTCGTCCTCAGCTTGCCGATGATTTTTTGGTTCAAGATGCCAACCACCCAAAAACTTCAAACGGAAAAAATGAGCCTCAAACAGGAATACAAAAGCCAGTGGAAACAATTCAAAGATCTAATAAAGGAGCCAAATATGCGACTCTTTCTTCTCTCATATTTTTTCTTCAATGATGCGATTCTTACCGCCGCAAATAATTTTCCTATTTATATGGAAAAGGTTTTCAGCATTTCCGACACAACAAAGGCATTGCTCATGATGGGAATCCTCCTTACCTCAGCCATCGGAGCCCTCGCAGCCGGCTGGATCGCCGATCACATCGGACTCAAAAAAACACTCACCATCATTCTCGGTAGTTGGATTATCATTTTCCCAACACTAGGACTGACGGGTAATTTTACGACATTCATCATTTTCACCGTTCTAATGGGCATCTTTTATGGTGCCACCTGGACCATCACACGCACCGCCATGGTTGCCCTCTGCCCCAAAGAAAAATTGAATTATGGATTTAGTTTCTACACTCTCGCCGAACGCGTTTCCACCCTTGTTGGTCCACTTTCTTGGGGAATCATCACGGTACTATTCGCCAATCTCGGAATCATCCGCTACCGAATCGCCATCATCGCCATGGCTGGATTTGTGGCCGTAGGAATGATTATCTTGAAAAGGGTACATATAAAAAAAGAAATAGTTACACCTTCAACACCTCCTCGATCTTCTTCATAAGATCGCAAAGCTTCCAATCCGACTTGATCAAATAAAAAGCAGGCTTATACATGCGAACAGCCTTCAGTAACTGCTCATCAGTCGCATTAAGGTTCGTGATGATAATAATAGGAACTTCTTTCCCCCAAGAATCTTCACGGAGATTCTTAAGAATGTTCATTCCACTCATGCCCGGCATCAGAAGGTCTAGCAGTATAAGATCCGGATGTTTCGAGAACGCAATGCCCAGCGCCTCTACACCATCTCTCGCTTGGATATAGGCAAATTTCTCAAGAGAAACCATAGTGGCAATGGCATTACCGAGAAGGATTTCATCCTCAATGATAAGTATCGTTTTTGTTGTTGCCATAAAGTAAGAATAAATACTGTATGGGTCTCAAGAACCTCTACCTGATAAAAAACTATTTTTTCAAGATATTTTTAGGCATCACCATTTTGCTCAACAAGCTCATTGAGCGTTTCGCATCGTAAGCATTTAATTTCAAAATGGCCAGAAGGAAGAATCTTGGCTACAAGCTTTGAACATTTTGTACATCGAACCTGATCATCAATGATTTTAGGCGTATCTTCACTCATGGTATGCGGATAATAAATATGTAAACGGGGAAACCGCACGCGAAAAACTCTCCTCAGAAAAAGCAGAATTATGATTACCACATACGTTATACAAAAAAATACTCATGAAGTATTTGAAAAAATACAACTCGGGCTTCATGAGCCTCTGCCAAATTTTTAGAGATAAAATACCTTTCTAACTGACATAGGATAACGCCTATAAAACCATTTAACAAGTTTTATATAGACAATAAAGTATAATACTAAAGTATTGCAAGCTACAAAAGTGTCGGGGTGCCTAATTTATTATTCATACACAAATTCAGTGTATACATCAGATCCTCATTTTGCTCACCAAGCGGTTTTTGCTTCTCGCTTGTATGGAGCCACGTGATATATCCCTTGTCCATTCCACGTACCTCATCAAATGTTTTGCCCTTATACTTGCCAAAGGCGAATGCCGTCATCGGGACGGGAGAATACGTTAATTCCAACATTTTGCTAATGATATCATCGTCAGTTTCACAGGAAAATTTCTCCCTAACGACGTGAGTTAAGTAATTGAACAGCGCCTCGAGCACCAAAACATCCCCCATCGCGTCATGTGCCCTCACCTCTACCGTATTCAAATGCAACGAATATCGTAAATACTGCAAATTGTGCTGATCACTCGCAATAATATGTTTTGCCACACGAAGCGTATCGATATAAGTACTAATTTCCACACCCTCATTTTTCAAAATTCCCACATCAAAAGGAGCATTGTGGGCTACGCAAATCGTCTCGCTCAGAAGTTGAACCAATTGGATCTGTTGCTCACTTCCGGCAAAAGCAGGCTTGTCCGCAACCATCTCGTTGGTAATATGATGCACCGCCATTGAACCATAGGAAATAACCACCGGCGGCTTGAAATAAGCACTCACCTCTTCACCCGTGAGTCCATTTTTATAGGCTAATTGCACTAAACGTGATTGGGGTTCTATGCCGGTTGTCTCGGTATCGAGAAAAAGAGTACGCATGAGGGTAATTTATAAAATGCAAGTCAGCTTAATCCGCCGTAGCTTCTCTGCGCACCTCCCTAATAACATTTACCTTGATAGGATTTGGGTGCTGGAAGTCGCGTTCGATTTTGCGAGCAACATCATGACTTAATCTCTTAGAGCCTAAATCATCCAAATCATCAGCATTGACGAAGATTCTGACCTCATTACCAGCCTGAAGGGCATAAGCTTTCTTCACACCCGTGAAGGAAGTACAAAGGTTTTCAAGCTCCTGCATGCGACGAACGAAGGTATCGAGATTCTCTTTCGTAGCGCCGGGGCGACCGTTCGCTATCAAGTTTGCAGCCTCCACCAACATCGCCTCAACAGACTTCGCCTCAATATTTCCATCATGAGCCTCAATCGCATGAACAACGTCCGGAGTAAGTCCAAATTTCTTGGCGATTTCCGCACCAATCTTCACGTGGTTTCCCTGGATCTCGTGATCTACCGCCTTTCCAATATCATGGAGAAGACCGGCTTTCTTGCAAACATTCACATCAGCACCAAGCTCTGCGGCCAGCGCGCCGGCAATGAAGGCAACCTCCATAGAGTGCTTCAAAACGTTCTGACCATAGCTCAAACGGAATTTCAAACGACCAAGTAATTTAATCAAGTTAGGATGAAGTCCGGTAACTCCAGTATCGAATACTGCCTTCTCGCCAATCTCCTTAATAAGATTATTAACATCCTCTTTTACCTTCTCGTAAGTCTCCTCAATTCTAGCCGGGTGAATACGACCATCGACGATCAAACGCTCAAGCGTCATCTTGGCAATGTAACGTCGAATCATATCAAAACCGCTAATAACAATCGAGCCCGGAGTATCATCAACGATAACATCAATACCCGTAATCTGCTCAAACGTATTAATATTTCTGCCCTCACGTCCGATGATACGACCCTTCAAATCATCACTTGGCAGGTTCACGATCGTAGTCGTCGACTCGGAGGTCACATCCGCCGCAACGCGCTGAATAGCATCAGCAATCAAATAACGAGCTTTCTCTTGGGCTTTTTCCTTAAGTTCTTTCTCGGACTTTTCAATTTGTGCGAGTAAATCCTCCTTGGACTCCTCCTCGACTTGCTTCAAAAGCATTTCCTTCGCCTGTTCGGGTGTAAGTGCCGCAATTTTCTGAAGCTGTTGAGCCTGCGCATTGTAGACTTTTTCCACCTCCTCACGAATCGTTTTGACGGAAGTAATTTTCTGCTCAAGGTCATTCTTTGCTTTTTCCGTCTCATCCATTTTTTTATCGAGAGCTTCTTCTTTCTTGGTAAGCCTCTCTTCCATTTTCTGAAGCTGTTCATGCTTCGTCCTCTCTTCGCGCTTCACCTCTTCCTGCATCTTGATAGACTCCGTCTTCGCCTCCATAACCATCTCTTTGGCCTTCATGGTAGCTTCATTGATCATTCGCTCGGTTGCATCCGCAACCTCGCGATCCCTCTTCGTCAAAAAAACTTTCCTCACGGCAAAGCCGGTAGCTCCTCCTATAATCAGCCCGAGAAGGGCCAGTAACAATGTTAATGCATCCATAAAAAAGTAAACGTTAGATCAAAATAGAATCTTTCGTTCACGCCGCACTGCACCATCAAAAAACTATACACTCCAAGTGAGAATTTTCGTAAAATCTCGTAAATCTAGCCTGATTCGAAATGCGTCACTTTGCAGGGAAACATCGATATTTGAAGCTAAACGTATGTGGGTAGTGGTCATTTGATTGAGAAATGATAAACGTGAAACAGCCGTAGGGTACCAAATTTTCCCCTCTACGTCAACGCCCAGCCCCTTCAAAGCTAAATCATCAAAAAGTGTGTCAGAAAAATAGCAATAAAAATTAATCCGCATGTCAGGGAATTGTTAGATCCGGGGTGTAGGCTTGAGATACTTTTAATTTTTTAAAGCTAAAAACATGAAAAAAATAATTGCCAGCTTATCGCTATTCACATTCTCCCTTCTCATGCTCTCCATTATTTCACCAGAGGCCAAAGCTGAAACAAGCTGCGGAATGACTACGCCGCAAATTATTCTGAGTGAATTCAGCTTCAATAATACATTAAATGACTTTGTAGAACTTACGGTAGTAGATGATGGAAATCACGGAATGGGGCAAATTTTGGACAATTATGCGATAACTTCTATAGACGAAAATGTAAAAAACATTCCAACTCAGACCATAAAAACAGGCGACAAACTAAAATTCAGTGACATTCCAGGTCTCACCGCCACCACCGACCAGCTTGTTCTCACCCATAATGGTGATCATATCGATGCCGTATGCTGGACCAACGCTACGGCAACCAATCAGGAAAAGAGTGATTTTGCCAAACTAACCGAATCAAATAGCTGGAAAGGTCCAATAGAAAACTGTCTCTCCAGCAACGACCTGGAAAAAAACACTTCCTTCAGAAGAAAACAAAATGCTGACACGGACTCCGCGGCCGATTGGGAAGTCGTACCTCCAATCACGACACCTAGTGCTCCCATCGCCGTCGTACCTCCAATAACAACGACACAACCAAACCCCACCGCTCCTGTCGCCATGAACGAAATAATCATTAATGAGTTTCTTCCCGACCCGCAAGGTGGCGATGATGGCAACGAATGGATAGAACTCAAAAACACCAGCGACCATAGCGTATCGCTTCTCGGCTGGAAAATCGACGATGAAGATGGGGGAAGTAAACCGTATGCACTAGGAGACATCATTATTGGAGGAGAGAGCTTTCTTCTTCTCAAAAATGACAAAACTAACATCACGCTCAACAACTCAACCGATGCAGTGAGACTCATCAATCCATCCGGAGAGGAACATGAAAAAATACCCTACGCAAAAATCGCCTCAAACGAAAGCTGGGCCAGAGACACCCTCAATCAATGGAAACTTACCAAAACGCTCACGCCGGGTGAGGAAAATATGATAGAAGATGAAATAATCGACCCGTCGGCTCAAATAATACCCCCTGAGCAAAGCGCAGGAATCACTATGCCAGCAACAGATCCAACGGTCGTCATCTCGGAAATTCTCCCCAATCCCACGGGAACCGATAACAGTAATGAATGGATAGAAATTAATAATAAAACTGCAAGTCCCATATCGCTCGGAGGCTGGAGAATCTCGAATGGCTCAGGCAAAACATTTCTATTTCCATTCGATACCACCATCCCTGCGAATGGCTATATTATTCTCACAGACCAAGAAACAAAAATCATGCTGAAGAATTCCGCCGACCAGATAGAAATCATCGATCCGATGGGGCAGATCCAGAATGCAATTAGCTATGAAGACGCCCCGGAAAATACTTCATTCGCGGAGATAGCCACTATTCCCCTCTCGGATACCGGAGCCTCAACACTGCCAAAAGTATCAATGCTCAACTGGCTCATTCCTACTGCCAACGCGCAATCAGTGCATAGCCCTGAACAAATCGCTCAAGACGATCGCGAAACATCATGGGAATGGACACAAATGATCACAAAAGGCGAACCAAATCCAACATTTTTAAAAATAAACGGCCTCATAACTCGCAAGCCAGATAACTCAAATACATTCGTAATCAAAACCGCCAAACAACAAATAGATATTTCTTTTGATCCTAAAAAAACGGACATTGAGCTACTCAAATCAGTTTTCAAGCTCGGCGCAGTAGTACAGGTGAAAGCAATCAAAGCAAATAATGGAAAGTTGACCCTTGAAAATTACACCGTACAGAATGAACAACCACTCCAAAATACATCAGATAACGGATTGTATAAAACACTGATCATCGCAGGCCTTCTCATGCTGGGAGTAACAACAGTAGCAGCAAGGATATATATCAAAAAAACAGAATCTACATCCCGTCATGATCCAGTTTTTTCAGAAGAGGTCGATACTCAGCCTCATATATCTCTGACATAGCAATGAGCAAAGTGAGAACCAACGGTCCAAGAACAAGACCGGGGAAACCCCATACGTAAATACCACCGATAACGCACAGGAAAGTAAGGAGAGAATAAGTTTTGGCAGACGAACCAATGAGATACGGCAAGAGAAAGTTATCGATTGTACTCACGAGAAGAATGCTCCAGATTAAGAGAAAAACACCGGCCCCAAGACTGCCGGTAAAGAAGAGAATGAGAACGGCAGGAACCCAAACAAAAGCAGTACCAACATAAGGAGCAAGGGCAAAAAATGCCATAACCGTACCCCACAAAATAGGCTGACTGATGCCGGCAATCGCAAAACCGATACCACCCAAGAAACCCTGGACGATAGCCGTGAAGAAAGTACCATAAAGCGTAGCATTAATCATCGCCTTAAGACGACTAAACAATTTCTTTTCATAAGGCTCGGGAAGCGGACTAAGAGCCATTATTTTTTTAACAATAATACCTCCGTCTTTGACTAAATAAAACATCGCAAAAATCATAATCAAAAAGTTCACAAAAAAACCGAGAATACCGGTAACAAAACCCTGAACCTGAGAAAGAAGAAGGCTACTAATATCCTTCGCGAAAGAAGTTATCTGCCCCGTTATATCCCAGCTGGAAGGATCAAAACCGGGGAAAACTCGAGTATACCAATCAAAAACCGGTCCACTGTGCTGCCACTGCAATAGAGGATCGAGAAAACCCTGATTAAGTTTATGCTGAAGAATAATATACAAATTTACCGCTTCGCCTGCCAGTAAGAAAATGAGAACGATAAAAGGAATAACAATTAAAAGCGTAATAAGAAGACAAGTAAGAAGTGAAGAAACCGCCTCGTTTTTGATAGAAGTCCGTATGGCTCTATATACCGGATGAAAAGCAGTTGCCAGGACGGCGGCAAAAACAAGAACGGTAGAAAAAGGCGCCAGAAGAATCAATAAATAGTAAAGCGCCACAAGCAGACAAGCGAGCAAAAAGTAAGCGGGAACAGCACTAATCTTCAAAGCATTATCATGAAACTTTTTCGGAGCAGATCGTTTTTCCATGGAGTAAATAATACAGATTAAGAAGCGAAAGTAATCCAACCGCAAAAGACAACGATAGCGCTAAGCCACATGAGATAAGGAACAAGGAATAAAACAGCAAATCTCGAGTGTTTCCAAGAAATAAGCGCGATAGCAATCATAAGCACAAGAAGAGCAAGCGCGATGACGAAAGAAACACTTACGGCATAAAGGCCAAAGAAAAACATACTCCACGCTACATGAATAATACCCGCAAGAACAAAGAGCCACATGAGAAACATACGCGGACGATATGGTGCGTTCCAAAGAATAATAATAGAGAGGGCGACAAACCCAAAAATACCGGTAAGGACATATTCAAACATCAAGCTTGAAAGTTGAAAAGAAGTAGCGGGTAGAGAAAAATACCACAACTGAAGGTCAATAAAAAATGAGCTTAGAATTGAAACACTCACCACGCAGAGACCGACAACAAGAATTGAAAATGGAGAAACCGTATCAAGCCAAGCAAAAAAACTTCCTGATTTTTTGCGATTGGGAGAAATATTTTTTTGCGGAAATGTTGTTTTTTTTGCACGCGAATGGAGAACCTTACCAGTAACGGACTTGGATGTTTTCTTTATATTTTGCTTTGCTGAAGCCGCCCTGGAGGGCTTCGTTTTTTTCGGCATAATAAAATAGAGTGAGGAGAGGTAACCAAAATATAGCACATTCAGATGGTTACATCAAATATCCGTCAATAACATTTATACAACAAGCCCGTTATATCGGGGGTATGTTGCATTTGTAAAAAAGAAAAAACAACAGCATGCTCAGCGAGTCCAAAAAAATATCCGGGATGAAATAGTACTCCATGTTCACGCAATGCGTTCAAAACAAATTCATGTTCATCCCTCTCACCAATAGTTCTTACACCGTAAAAACCACCTTGCGGAGCAATAGAATATAAACTCCGTGATGCCCGAAAACGACGCGCCACCTCTTTTCTATAGGTATCCAAAAAATCTCTCCCTTTTTCGAAAATCTTCGGAACCGCAAATTGCATCGGTTCACTCGTCGCGAGAAAAGTATCGGCAATTGTTTCAAGAGCGGAAACAGCGCGCTGAACTAAGCCGCTATCTCCAGTCACGGCTACCCACCCAATTTTTACCCCGGGGAGAGCAAACATTTTAGAAAATCCATTTAGCGTGAATACAAGTGGACAATTTTTAAATTCATTTCTTTGCGGCAACGTCCTGGCATCACGCAAGGTATCATCATCTGCAAAAGCAAATTCACAGAACACTTCATCTAATATCAAAGGTAGTTTTTTAATCGTAGCCAAGCTCGCAATCACTCGCGCCTCGTCAGGAGAGAGAACATGGCCCGTGGGATTATGTGGAGAAATCAACGTAATTGCCCGAGTACGTGGGGTAATCGCCCTCATGAGAGAATCCATATCTACAGCCCACTTACCGTCATCAACTTTCAAATCATAATAAGTAAGAGTCACTTCAGCGAGACGCGCGATATATTCAAAAAGTGGATACACGGGCCTCGGAACAAGAATCTCATCATTCGGATTTGCAAGAAGTTTAAAAAGATAGAGATATGACTGGCTCGTGCCGGGAGTGAGCAAAATATTATCAGGAGAAGTTTCATCGTGGTAATAATCAGCAATAGCTTGTCTCGCGACCGGCTGACCCTTCGAGTCAGGCTCATACTTTTTCGACTGTGCCAAACCATACACAACGGCGTCACGCAAAACACTTTCAGGAAAATATATTCCCGCATCATTCACGTTTGCGCTCGCCAAATCGTACACCGGCAATCCGGCCTTCTCGCGCTCACCTCGAAGATGAGCTATATCATTAGGCTCTCCGGCAAAATCATCCATCATTCTGGCAAACTGTATATCCATAGAAAGAAAAGAGAAAAACATACACAACCATAGTGTGAATATGGTAGACTTTCAACATGAATATTCAAATAAATCATCGCTCCGTAAACATATCCAGAAATATCGCAACGCTCATTATTTCGGCCCTGATAGGACTCGCTCCACTTATGACTTCATCAGCGGAAGCAGCAACGAGCACAACCGAACCCACCATAAACTCAACCTCAGCAACTTCCCCGAAAAAAATATCCCTCAAGGAGAAACTTAGAATAAAACGTGAACTCAGAAAAGAAGCACTTCGAAAAAAACTCGCAAACAAAAAAGGAAATTCGATTCCCGTAGCCATTCCAATATCAGGCTTTGATGAGTATCAAGCAGTCAGCCTGACACAAGATTTATATGAGCCCGTATCCAAACCCGCAAAAAAAGGAATAGCCTCACAGGCCTCCATCGGCACATCATTTTTTGCAAATATCGAATTAAACGAAACAATACCAACGACACTCTTCCAAGACGAAATCTATACCCTGAGCGGAAAAATTACCTCTAGCGCGAAAGTAGCCACTATGTTTGCCTTCCTCAATTATCAAGATGCTTCACAAAAAGAACAATTCAAAAACTTCGAAACCGAGGCAAAAAACAACACATTTTCCGTACCTCTTTATTTCACCGACGAAGGAAGCTACTCGTTGGGCATCGTGCCGGGAACAAATGGAAAAAGCAAAATACAAGAAATCAGTGTCTCTAGTATAGGAGTAAAAAATGAAGAGCTCTCGACCGTCGTTAATAATGCCGACCTACGCATTGCATACAATCCTACTCTCGATAAAAGCACGATCAACTGGACAAGAAGCGAAGATGGAATATATCAAATTGCATTCGAGCAAGGAACGGAAAAGGTAATCTACATAACAAGACAAAATGTCTCATCACTACCAATTCGCTATGCCGACTTCAAAAAATTCAAACCGGGAAATATAAGCATAAAAGTAAGCGTTCTACCGAGAACGCTCACGGGATCCTGGAAAACAATAGGCGCCATCACTATTCCTATCACCTACCATGGCTTTAAGATTATCGAAAAAAATGCCGTAGAAATAAGAGGAACCGTACCGTCAATTACCACCGATCTCTCCCCTATCACCATACAAGGAACAGCACTCGTAAATTTAGAAAACGAAAGCTACATCACAAATACGCAAGGGTTAACGGAAAAAGTAACGTTACAAACAGATCGTCCACTCACGAGTTCACTAACCATAGCAAAAGGAGCAACCTTCTCCCTCTCCTATGTGCCAAAAACATCGGGACGTTACATTATCGAGATTAATGATGAAGATGGGTCGGCTGCCGTAAACATCCCGGTATATGTTTCAATTGGCGTTCCGCTAACGCCATTGATTCCTGACTATATGGATTTAAATGCCACCATGAAGATTGCAAAAAAGCCTATAGATCTGGCCAGAGATCGAGAATACATTCTTTCGCTCATTAACGATATTCGTACGGGTATGGGCAAGCAAAAAGTTACCATCAACCCGCAGCTCAATACCTTAGCCCAAAAACATGCCGAAGATATGATGACAAGAAATTTCTTTGGACATATCAATCCGGATGGAGCCTCGCCGGAA
Organism: uncultured Candidatus Peribacteria bacterium; assembly: GCA_964356305.1. Classification (GTDB taxonomy): domain Bacteria; phylum Patescibacteriota; class Gracilibacteria; order UBA1369; family UBA12463; genus CALREA01. The sequence goes on along the minus strand of CAYHGS010000016.1, from coordinate 4,873 downwards.
GATCGCCGAAAGAAAGAGGGTATCGCAACCGGAGTAGGGGAAAATCTCGCCTATTCGCCGTCACTTCTCTCGTCAATACAAGGATTACTACGAAGCCCGGTTCACCGCGCTAATATTCTCACTGATGCTTGGGTTGATGTCGGAATCGGTATTACGCAAGGATCAAACAATGGAGAAATCCAACTCGTTCAAGAGTTCGCACCGGCAGTACTCACGGATGAAGGACTTTCAAAAATTGAATTCGATATACTCTCGACCATAAATAAAACACGAAATGCAGCGCAAATCTCCAGCCTGGATGAAGATGCAACATTGAAAAATCTTGCCAAAAAATGGAGTGATCATCTCGCCAAAACGGATGAGTTTGGGGTCACGACAAAAGACGGTCAGTCCATCTCTCGACTCGTCGAGGATTCAAATCTTCAGTCGGCCGTTCAAATATTCGTATTCAGTACGAATAACGTAAACAATATAGCTTCTCGTATTCTCGAACCGTCATCCACTCTGGAAGCAAAATGGAACAAAATTGGTCTAGGGGTAAGCGTCACTCCGCTCGGAGAAATTAAAATCACAACTCTCCTGTCAAAGTAAACAACTGAAAAAACTTCCAAAAAAAGCGAAAGTAACTACAATACCCAACGCATGGACTTCAAGAACCGCACATATCGAAGCGACCGATTAAACACTTTCGCCGTCAGACGTATCCGAGATCGTCAAACATCAGGGAAAATTCGGGAAACAATGAAGAAAATATTTTCCTACAAAATTCTCACGCCAAGAAACGCGATTATCGGAAGCATCATAATAGCGTGCATCCTTCTCTTCACAGCATACAACCTCATACAAGGAATAAAGCTACGGAATGTGGTATTTACCTTTGGAAAAGATCTCGCAGAAGATGAGTATGGTCACACGAATATTCTTCTCTTGGGAACAGGCGGAGGAGATCATGAGGGCGCGGATCTCACCGATACCATTATCCTGGCAAGCATCGATCAAAAAACAAATCAAGCCACGCTTCTTTCAATTCCGAGAGACCTCTATATTGAAAATCTTCCCAATAAAAAATTTCTAGGTACACGCATCAACAACCTCTACCACATTGGAAAAAACGAACTTGGTGATGAAGAACTTGGAATAAAAATGCTGCGCGATCAGATAAAAAATATCACAGACATGGATGTTCATTATTTTGTAAAAGTTGAATTCGCGGGCTTCAAAGAGATGGTAGATGCCCTTGGAGGAGTTGATATACAAGTCCCAACCACTATTGTAGATATGGAATATCCTATTGGGGAAAATGAAGGATATGAAACATTCATGCTTCAGGCTGGAATGCAGCACGTAGATGGAAAAACAGCATTAAAATACGCACGAAGCAGACACAGCACTAATGATTTTGACCGATCAAAACGTCAACAGCTGGTGATATATGCCATGAAAGAAAAAGCGGAGAAAATAGGGATACTGGGCGACAGTGGAAAAATAAAATCACTCTATGATTCATTGAGTACGTACATGAAAACCGATCTGTCCATGAGGGAAATAATCACCCTCGCAAAAATTGGCACACAAATCAAGCAAGATCAGATAGCCACCTACATGGTACATGACGACCCAACCAAATGCGGCGGCCTTCTCTATACCCCATTACGAGAGCTCTATGGTGGCGCATCAGTACTCATTCCCGCGGCACCAAAATATCAAGACATTCACAATCTAACAGATATTGTATTCAACCATCCGGAATTCAAAAGCAGTAATATTAAAATTCAAATTCTCAATGGAACAAGAGGACTTGGAATCGCCGCGGAGACGAAAATTATTCTCAACAGAATCTGCCTTAATGTAGTGCGTTTTGGAAACGGTCAGAGTAAAGACATCCCCAAAACAACATACTACCTCAAGTCCGAAGTTCCTCAGAATGTTCTCAATGCTCTCCAGGAACTAATCCCGGGAGAAATATCCCACGTACCTCCGCAAAAATATATCGACATTCCTTACGCGAGCGATGCTCAAATTATCATAGAAATAGGCCAAGACTACCTTGCCCACAAGCTGAAAGACCCCTATGATGGCATCGTTGATTTGATACCAAAAACCCTCACGGCGCCCATTACAGGGGAGGCTAAGCAGAGTTTTCTCTTGGGGGAGGTCAAAGCAAAATCAGCTTCAACGAAAGCTACGCCGATCACCATTCTACCAAAAGTTCCCGCAACCACCAAAAAACCATGATACCGAAAAAAGCAGGCCCAACGATGATTCGACTCCAAAAATATCTCTCAGATTGCGGTATTTGCTCACGTAGAAAAGCCGAATATTACATCGCCAACAACTACATTACCGTAAATGGCGAGAAAGTTACCATCCTGGGAACAAAGATCGACCCATCAAAAGATGTCGTTCTCTTCCAGCAAAAAAGAGTGAATCCACGGTCAAAGCACCATTACATGATTCTCAACAAGCCGGAGGGCTTCACCTGCACGATGGCAGAACACAAATCAGAAAAGAATCTCTCGTCATTGCTCCCAAAAGTTCATCATCTCTATCCTGTCGGTCGGCTCGACAAAGACAGCGAGGGTCTTCTGATACTCACGACTGATGGTGATTTCGCGCAGAAAATCATGCACCCCAAAAACAAGTGCGAAAAAGAATATTTCGTTATCGTCATAGGGAATGTCCTGGATAGCGATCTCGTAAAAATGCAAAAAGGCCTCCTTCTTCCACTCGAAATAACAAAGGGTGATATCAAAAAGAAAATGGCTCGAGTGAAATCCGCGACTATGATTAAAAGAGAAACCGGACGATCTTATATAACCATCGTTCTGGAAGAAGGACAGAAGCGACAAATCCGACGAATGTTCCAGCATCTTGGATTTCCGGTACAATACCTCAAACGAGTTCGAATAGGCCAAATATCGCTCGACAAACTACCACTCGGGAAGGCGCGAGATCTAACCCCAAGAGAAATAAATTCATTACTTGCCTAGGAACCACCTCAACTAATCTCAAAAACGTATGTTCGCATCGCTCATTTCTTTCTATCTCGCGACCCTCATGCAAGGGTTTCCGCAATTCACTATAAACGAGATAAAGCCCTCTCAATTTCAAGATATCCTCACGGCAAGCCCTGTTCCTCAATCGGTATTACCGGCAGGACCGGACATGAGCACGCTAAACATCCAAGCAAGCGCTTATTTGGCCATAGATTTACATAGTGGAAAAATGCTCGCTCAGAAAAACATACGAGAACAGCGTTCAATAGGAAGTATTACCAAGCTTATTACCGCACTCATTATTCTCGATGAAAATAATATTAATGATGTTGTAAAAATACCACTCGCGGCAACCGCCATTGAAGGGTCAAGAATTTGGCTCGCTGAAGGAGAAAAAATAACCGTGAGGGATCTACTCGCGGGAACCCTTATTCATTCCGGAAATGACGCTGCCTACGCGTTGGCCATATATAATGCCGGAAATGTTGAGAGTTTCTTGGCAAAAATGAATGATAAGGCTAAAAGATTGGGGCTTACCCGGACTCATTTTGCCAATCCAGCCGGATTAGATCGCGATGGCAACTTCTCCACTGCGGAAGATATTGCCACACTCGGAACATTCGCCTATCGAAATGCCTTTATTAGAAGTATCGTAAGCGTTCCGCTCATGACGGTATCCTCCGTAAACGGACAATTTAAGCATGAACTCAAAAGCACCAACGAGCTTCTCTCAAAAGATTCTCGCATAAAAGGTCTCAAAACCGGATACACTCTCGAGGCCGGAAAATCGTTTGTAAGTGTAGCGATAATAGGACACGGCTCCCCTATTCTAACGGTCGTCCTCAACAGTCCCGATCGCTTCAAGGAAACAGAAACACTTATCAATTGGTCGGTAGCAAATTTTACTTGGTAAGCGATCGAAGAGAGCTTTGTATCCGTTCCCCAGACACGAAGTGTCGGATCCCGTTTCCATTTTACTTTCTATATCTCAAATCCCATGCAGGCACTCTCAATCTTCACCGGTCCACTCCGCCAGTTAACACTTATCATTGGTTCAGAGATTTTTACATTCATTCTCGCCCTCCTTCTCGCGCCCCCATTCATCAGATTTCTTCATTCCCATAAACTCGGAAAACAACTTCGCATCAACGCTACCAGCGGAGAGAAGGCAACGATTTTTAATGAACTCCATGCCAAAAAAGCCGGAACACCAACCATGGGAGGCGTACTCATTTGGGGATCGGTATTAGTCACGCTCGGATTCACGCAACTGCTTCAATGGTTTGGAGTAATCGATCATTCTCTCATTAGCCGACCGGAAACATACCTCCCTATATTCACCCTTGTCACGACGGCATTCCTCGGGCTTATCGATGACTATATTAACGTCAAAGGCGAATCCAAAGGATTAAAAGTAAAACCAAAAATGTTCTGGCTTTTGCTTTTTGCCGCCATGGGGGCTTGGTGGTTCTATTCTAAACTCGGAGTGAGTTCCATTCACATCCCCATGCTCGGCAATTTGGAAATCGGCCTCTGGTACATTCCTCTCTTTATCTTCATCATCTCAGGTACGGCCAACGCCGTAAACTTCACGGACGGCCTCGATGGTCTCGCGGGCGGCCTCCTCATTATTGCCTTTGGTGGATTCGGCGTTATCGCATTCCTACAAGGACTCTTCATTCTTTCAGCTTTCTGCGCCGTTATCGTCGGCGCCCTCCTCGCCTTTCTCTGGTACAACGTCCCGCCCGCAAAATTCTACATGGGTGACACCGGCGCTCTTTCGCTCGGCGCCACACTCGGCGTGATTGCCATGATGACCAATTCCGCCATCGCCCTCATCCTCATCGGCGCGGTCTTCGTCATCGAAACACTTTCCG
>CAYHGS010000015.1:0-30338 GCA_964356305.1 uncultured Candidatus Peribacteria bacterium | reverse complement strand
GTGTTTTTGTGATTTCCTGTTCTCCAATGATGTCGATATGGAGGTCTACTTCTTCCCGGAGATCAGCCACTTTCGCAGCTCGATTTTGCGATATCAATACGATAATGGCGAGAAATATTGCCTGAAGTGACACGGCTGTAGTTAAGAGACCAAAAGGGAACGGATCGAATATTTTGATTCCGGAAACCCATCCTATATTTACGAGTATCCATCCCACAAATACGATCATATTTATGGTTAGAAAGCCAATGCTCCCGAAGATTTTTGTCATGCGATCTGCAATTTTTTCGGAAAAACTCCGCTTGGCATCCGCCTTAGCCTTTAGTGCGCGGAGCAGGTTTTGGCTGTTGCTCGTTTTGTCCACAGTTTGATTAGGCTTTTCCATAAAGGGAGTGGGTGAGGGATACGGTGTTATTTTACCTTATTATTTGTTACGTGCAAAGTGTGCCCCAAGGACAGTCTTGCTAGACTGCGTGCGCACATTTTTTTGACTCCAGATTATTCCGATTGTTCCAGCAATAACCATTAGTATAGAGAAGATTTGACCGAGTGTAATGATACTCCAAAGATATCCGATTTGAATATCCGGTTCGCGGAAGAATTCGGCGAAGAAGCGAAAGAGTCCGTAGAGTCCTATAAATAGCCAGCTGAGGATTCCTGAAGTTTTTATTTTTTTGCGCACGAAGAAAAGAATGATGAAAAGTATGGCGCCTTCAAGTAGGGCTTCAATAATTTGAGATGGATATCTACAGTTGAGCGGATCTGTCGGGAAGCGCATGCAGATAGCGGCATTTGTGACTCGTCCGTAAAGTTCGGCATTGATGAAATTGCCTATGCGTACGAGAAAAATTCCAATGGGTATGATTGGAATAATGGCATCAGTGAGTTGATAGAGTTTGATTTTATTTTTTCTGGCAAAAAGTATGAAGCCTAAGATTACACCTAACATTCCTCCGTGAAATGACATGCCGCCTTCCCAAATTTTGAATACGTCGAGTGGATGCTGGAGGTAGAGGGGGAGTTGATAGAAGAGGATATAACCAAGACGTCCGCCCAGGATTACCCCAAGAAGCGATATGAGGAGTAAATCGGAAACGGTGTCTTTGTCAGTTGGAATTTTTTTCTCTTTGAAAAAAATGGGTATGAGATAGTAGGCGATTACGAATGTTAGGAGGTACATAATGCCGTACCAGTGGATTTTTATAGAGCCTAGACTGAGTGCGATGGGGGATAAGTTTGGATAGGGAAGCATGAGGAGAGGTGTGATGATTTACTTCAAAAGTGGATCATGTTTTTTTGCTTCTTTGAAGCCTTTTGCGCGGAGTTTGCACGAAGGGCATTTTCCGCATGGTGGTCGTGATCCTTCGTAGCACGTGTGCGTGTCGGCCAGTAAGTTGAAATGTCCCAATTTCTCAATCATCTCAACGGTTTGAGCTTTTGTGAGGAACATAAGCGGTGTGTGGATTTTGAATGAAACATCCATTCCAAGAGAAAGTGTTTTTTCTAATGAACGCATGGTTGCATCGCGACAATCAGGATAGCCGGAATAGTCAGTCTGGCAAACGCCCGTAACGATATCGGTGATTCCGCGTGAATAGGCATATGCGGCGGCTATCGTGAGAAAGAAAATATTGCGACCCGGTACAAACGTTGTCGGTAGGCCATTTTTTCCTTTCGTAATTTTCATGTTGTGCGTGAGAGCGTTTTTTCCAAGTTGAGAAAAGATATCGGTTTTGAGAATCGTGTTTTTGAGACCGAGTTTTTTTGTGATGCGCTTTGCGGCTTGTATTTCTACCTTGTGGCGTTGACCATAGTCAAAACTCACCGTTTCGATTTCGTCGAACTTCTTCATAGCCCACGCTAAACATGTCGTGGAATCTTGTCCTCCGGAGTGTAGTACGAGTGCTTTTTTCATCGAATATTTTTCATAATATGGAGTCTCGGGCTGTAATGGAATTTTTTCTCCCGACAGAGCGGAATGAGCCACTTGGCGCGCGATAGTAGTATATCCCGAGTTGTTCCCTCTGGCATTAAGAAAATTTTTGTGTGGTCGAGTTCGTTTTGCTTGATGAAGCTTTCTATTTCAATGACGTCATCCGGTGACTGTACGACAAACTTGAAAATGCAGCTATCAACTCGAAGATTGAGCTTGTACCAGCTATTTCCGCTATTGCTGAGTTTAGGAGAAATATTGAATTGGTTAACGGTTCCAGGTGGCAGGGTATTCGGGATAGTGCCATTGGTTTCAACTTCGATGAATCGATGTGGATTTCTCTTTCGAAGTGCGAGGATGAATTCTTGATGAAGCATCGGCTCTCCTCCTGTAACGACGATGTGTTGAATAGGGGATTTCTCTACGCGTTGAAACACTTCTTCGTGTGTTTGTTTTGTGTAAGTTGTCTCTCCTTCTTTCCATGTATAGGGCGTGTCACACCAGCTACATGTTAAATTGCACATGCCGGTACGAATAAAAAACGCGGGAGTCCCGACCCATTTTCCTTCGCCCTGAATGGTTTCGAATATCTCAGCGATGAGGATCGTTTTACTTTCGTTTACTGTTTGGACGGACATAGGATGCTTTTACGATGGTTTTGATACCGCCACGTGGATTGAAATCTCCGATGATATCCAGTTTTATTGGTTTGCAGTAGCGAACGAAATCTTCCAACATCTTGTTTACCACATGTTCGTGGAAAATGCCGAGCTCACGATAGGCGAGAATGTATTCTTTGAATGACTTCAGTTCGATGCAGTCCCTGTGTGGTACGTAAATGAACTGAATAGAGGCAAAATCAGGGAGTCCGGTTTTTGGGCAGATACAGGTGAACTCCGGCACCGTAAAGTCGATAACATACTCTTTGTCCGGGTATTGGTTTTCCCATGTTTCGATAGTGGGCAGCTTCAGTTCGCGAATATGATCCTGTCGACCTTCGTAGCTGCTTACCTCTTGTTTCTGCTTTGAACTCGTTTTTTTGCTCATTGGGGGTTTAAAAAAGGGTGCGGTTTTGCCGCACCCTTTGTATCTTTTTTTGGCTTATTTGTCCAGTATATTATTGAGCTGGAGTGGTTGCCGGGGTGGTAACCGGGGCTGAGGTTGCATCTGGCGCTGGAGTGGTTACTGGGGTTGTAACTGGAGTAGTCGCCGGTGTTGTAACTGGAGTAGTGACTGGAGCTGTTGGCTTTACGTCACGCGGAGAAACAACATTTTTATCCTTTTTAACGTTCTTTTTTACCTGCTTCTTTACGGCTTTTTTCGTCATTTTCTTCTCAACTTTTTTCATTACTGCCTCTTTTTTGATTTCCTTCTTTATCTCCTTCTTTACTTCTTTTTTCTCGATTTTCTTTATTGCAGCATCTTTCTTGACCTCCTTTTTTATCATATTGATCTTTTTCATTTCCTGACCAAGATTATCTTTTTTCATTCCTTCTTTTTTCGGTAAGGTCGCGTCGGTTGCTGGCATGACAGGAGTAACGACAGGAGCTACTGCTGGAGTCGTAACCGGAGGTGCTACCGTGGTGTCAGTCTGCCCAAAAGCGGCGAATGGAAGAGAGATGGTGAGCAGAATTGCTGAGGCTATAATGACGAGATGTGCGTTTTTCATACATATGTTTTTATGGAAATAGTGTTGCGAGTGTAGTATTTTTTCCTTTTCGTGTAAAGTTACCCCCGATGGCACAAAAACCCAATTATAGTATCATTCGTGATAATCCTCGGTCTAGAGAGATTTTCGAGAAGAGGGCTCTGATTATACGTACTATTCGAGAGTTTTTTTGGGAGAGGGATTTTGTCGAGACAGATACGCCAATATTAGTGAACCTGCCAGGTATGGAGCCATATTTGGACGTTTTTAAAACCAAATTTGAGCCTGAGGGTAACGGGCAGTCACATGATATGTATCTCATAACTTCTCCGGAATATGCCATGAAGAAGCTCTTGGTGGCAGGTTTTCCGAAGATTTTTCAGATCACAAAGAGTTTCCGGAACAAGGAAACGGGTGGTGCGCTTCATAATCCTGAGTTTGCGATTCTTGAGTGGTATAGGACAAATAGTGATTATAGAGAAATAATGATAGATACAGAGGCGCTGATTCGATACTTGTGCGATGGGCTTTTTCAAAAAAAAGAATTCATGTTTCAGGGAAGGGTTATTGATGTTTCCGGCGATTTTGAGCGATTGAGTGTCGTTGAGGCCTTTGAAAGGTATGCGGGAATTTCTCGGGAGGTTTTTGAAAGTTCTGAGGAATTAATAGGCGTAGCTCAGGGAAAAGGCTATAAGGCTGAAAATTATGATGATGCATTTTTTCTTATTTTTCTTAATGAAATTGAGGGCAAGTTGGGTGGGGGGCGTCCGACGATTTTGTATGAATATCCGGTGAGCATGGCGGCGCTCTCGAAGGTGTGTCCCAATAATCCGAAATATGCCGAGCGATTCGAGATATACATTTCCGGAATAGAGTTGTGCAATGCGTTTTCAGAGCTTACTGATGCGCAGGAGCAGGGGAGAAGATTGGGGGAGGAGCGAGCGCAGCGAGCGACGATGGGTAAGCCACTGTATGATGTCGACCAGAGTTTTTTGGATGCACTTGCCCTTGGAATGCCCGAGTCAGGCGGTATCGCCTTTGGGGTGGATCGGTTGATAATGTTGCTTCTAGATCAAGTTTCCATAGAAAACGTCATCTTTTTCCCGTTTCGAGACTTGTAGAGTTTAATACATGTGGTAGAATGCGCCCGCCTGATTCCAATACTAACTTTTTCTCCTATGCAAACATCAGATTTCAAAAAAGGTGCAGCCGTCAAGTACAATGGTGATACATATGTTATCGTTGGATATCAGTTTGTGAATCCTGGAAAGGGAGCTGCCTTCACTCGTGCGAAGATGAAAAGTGTAAAGACAGGCAAGAACGTCGAAGTCACTTTCAAATCAGGTGAAGACGTTCCGGAAGCTAATATGGAGAACAAGCGTTGCCAGTACCTCTACAAGGATGCTACAGAATACACATTTATGGATAATAGCACCTACGACCAGTTCACCATTTCAAACGAAATGATTGGTGATGATTCCGACTTCTTGATCGACGGTACGGAGGTTGTCGTCGTCTTTGTGGATGATAATCCTGCATCAGTTCAACTTCCTACAAAAATGGATTTCAAGGTTATTTCCGCTCCACCGGGTGAGAAAGGCGATACGGCTACCGGCGGTACCAAGCCTGTCGTTATTGAAACGGGCGCTACTATTACTGCTCCACTCTTCATCAAGGAAGGTGACTCAATTCGTGTCAACACAGAGACGCATGAGTACGTAGAGCGAGCGAAGTAGGCTTGAATGTTAGAATTTCCCTTCTTCGAGAAATCGTTTGACGGCTTTTATTACTCTATTGGAATCCATAATATATGTATGGGTACTTGGCACGAGGAGAAAATCCTGCATGTTTTTTAGTTTTGCGGATTTTGCCGGCACTTTTCCATCGTATTTTCCCGCGATAATGCCTACTGGATATTCAGGAAACACTATTTTGTTTGGAAGACTATTTTTTGCCGTGCGTAGCTGTTTTAGCGCTGGTCCTAATATTATATTTAGTATTGGAAACGTGCTTAGATAATCTGCTAATTTTGATCCTTTATTTGGTGGTGCTATCATAATTACTTTTCCAATGTTTGTAAGTTTATTTTTTGATAAAAAATATCTTACTATAATTCCACCCATTGAATGTGTGACAAAATGAATCTTTTTACTTTTATCAGTACATTTCTCTTCTATGCATTTCTTTAAATAATCGCTAGAGAGTTTTTCTATTTTTTCTCTTCGAGAAGGATAGTCCAGATTGATAACTGAATATCCTTTTTTCATCAATACTTTCTCGATCTTGCTCATCGATTTTGCTGTTCTCCAGAAGCCATGCAAGAGCACGACATAATCTTTTTTATAAGTCATACATTTGTTGTAATGTGTTTTTCTTTACCCGTGACTCATTCATACAGTATCATTCAAGCATGATACCATCGAATAATCCAACAGATCCTGAGACGCTTAAAATTCCCGCATTTAAGCGAAAGAAGAGTCTCGATGCGAAGGCGAGGCATCCTTTGGCATGGACGGCGCTGGATAGGCAGAAGGAGGCGACAGAGAAGGATAAGAGAGGCGTGAGCTCCCATGAAAGGGGATTTGGCACAGAGCGTCGTGGGAGGACGGAGGAGGTCGGTTATAGACGCGTGCCAACATCATCGATGAATATGATTGGAGATATCGGTTCGGCGATTCCTGATGAGCTAAGTAGCGTGAAGTCGATAGCGCGTAGTGCGAGAAACGCGAAGAGAGTCATGACTTTTACTCCTCACGATGTACATGCATCGAATTTTCAGCGGATAAGTTTGGAGCAGACTTCCTTGCTCGATACTAGGTTGCCCGAGAGTAGGAGAGGTATACGTGACGCCCCGCGAAGATATGTACTTGTTGGTGAGGTTACGATGGTTTTGAGTAAAATCAGCGTCACTATTATTAAATTGTCACAGGCGATTAAGCTCAATAGTATGCTTCTTTTCGATGGTGATGGTTCTATGTTTGAGGAAATGATCGTCGAGATGCAGATCAACCGAAAGAATGTGAAAACTGCAAAAAAAGGAATAGAAGTTGGCGTAAAGATGAAAGAACTTCCTCGCAATGGAACGAAAGTGTGGAGAGTTGTGTAAATTTTACCAACGTCCCGATCCGCCTCCTCCTGAGAATCCGCCGCCACCAAAGCCACTAAATCCGCCACCTGAACTTCCTCCGGAGCCGCCTCCAAAAAAGAATCCACCGGGTCCGCCTCTTCCTCCGCCGAATCTGTCAGGATTTTTTGAGACGGCATAGTCCAAAAGAAGTCCGAGAAGCGTAAAACTAACGGTTACTCCGATAAGTAATGTTATGCTGAAGGCGAAGATGAGGCTTAGAATGAGTGCTATTGCTCCACCAAACACGCCACCTTGCCACCAAGACTTGCTTCTCGCTAAATATTGCACGAAACTAAAGGCAAATATAAAAACCAACCATATAATGAATGATAGATTTTTTTCACTTATTCCGGAGGAGGATCCGCTACTATTGAGAAGTTCTTCTGTATTGAATTCTTTTTTTGCTGCGGACATTACTACGTCCAATGTATCATTGATACCCTTATAATAGTTTCCAACTTTGAACTCCGGTGAGGTGTATGTTGAGAGAATTTTTGTGGTGAGGAGGTCGGGAAGTACGCCCTCAAGTCCTTTTCCTACCTCTATTCTCATTTGGCGATCTTGAATCGCGATGATAAAAAGTAGTCCGTTGTCGATATCTTTTTTGCCGATTTTCCATGCTTCTGCGACGTGAATACTGTATTGCTCGATGGTTTCCAGCTCGATCGTATTGATAATCAGGAGTGCGATTTCGTTCGAAGTTTCTTGGCGGAAGGCGTTGATTTTTGCCGTGATGGCTGATTGTTCTTCTGCCGTGAGCGTACTGGTATAGTCGCTTACCGTTGCTGGTTTTGGATATACAGTATTAGATACTGCAAGCACCGGGGTGCCTGCGAGTATTATCAGTATGGCCATGAGCCCCAAGGAGGCTCGTGAGCGTATATACCTCATGTTGTGCGTGCGTAATCGAGTGAGTGGTTACTTTACCGTTAGGTCGACTTTTGGAACTACTTTTGCTCCAACTTCCGCCTCGAATCTCTGTTTCTGTTCGAAGTTGAATATTCCTGCAACAACATTTCCAGGGAAGCGACGAGTGGCAACATTGAGCGATTCTACGGCCGTGTTGTAGTGTTCGCGTGCTACGGAAACTCGGTTTTCTGATGCCTCCAGTTCAATCATGAGTGATTGTACCGCTTCGACCGATCGAAGGTTCGGATAATTTTCCATGATTACGAGAAGCCTACTGAGGCCCGCCTCTAGCTCATTGGCGGCAGCTTGTTTTGCCCCAACATTATTTCCAGCTCCGGTATATTTCGTTCGTGCATCTGCTAATTTTCCAAAAATATCTTGTTCTTGCTTGAGTGTACCTTGCACGGAAGCGACGAGATTAGGAATCAAATCATAACGTCTCTGATATTGCGTATCCATATTGGCAAAATTTGTCTTCACATTTTCTTCTAATCCTACGAAATTATTATATGAACCCATGAGCCACATGCCCAATACGAGCACTACGGCGAGTATTCCAATCCAAATTTTTGCGGCGCGAGAGAGATTCATAAGGTGAAAATAATGATATATCGGGGCGTATTGTAGCATATCGAAAAAGCCCCGACAATGTGTCGGGGCTTTTTGTGATTTATTTTTTTATATGGAGGATCGTTGTATCGCCACTGATACTATCGCGTACGAGCCATATATTTCCATTGCCCCCATCGTGACATTCCCAGTCGGTTTTTGCACCACGTCCTTTCATAATATCTCTTCCGTAATATTTACTGACGAATAATTCAGCTTTTGGAATGCTATTTAGTAATCCCGCGATGGCACTATGAACGGCGAATAGAGGGCCAACAACGCCGCTATTCCAAGAATCGGCTTTCGTGCCGAATGAGCTATCGAGACTCGCTGGTCCATAGCCGTCGCCCGATACGTACAATTGAATTCTTTTATACTCGTCATACGGAAGTGGACCTCCACTATTTCCAACTTGAAAATCATAATCTCCATATCCAATACAACCACTTGTGGTTGCGTTTACATAGATCTCCGGTCTGTCGAATTTCTCAGAACGATAGGTACTTGCAACGGCAATTTGTTTTTCCTTATTTGTCGCTTCGCTTGCGTCATAGAAATAGAGATCAACATCATATCTTCCCCAATTATCTTTACCGTACCTTGCGAGTTCTGACGTAGTCGCTAAGCCCGGCCATGGAAGTGTGACTGCTACATATATATCACCTTCAGCTGATGATATATTCTTGTTCTTTGATGTTGAGCTCAGTCCTTTTCCCGGCATTATGTTGAAGTTGATAACTTCACTTTGAATGAGTTGACCGGCTTTTGGACCCCAATAAGGCTTGTAGACGTATTTGAAATAGAACTTGTCATCGTTGGTATAGGCAAGCGCTTTCTTCCCCGCGTCGTTAAGATATATTCTGTATACGTATGTATAACTTCCATTTATAGCCATGATTCCCGTTTGTTTTAATTCCCAGGACAATCCTGTTTTGAAAGTGTTGATAATTGCTTGGTGAGATGTTGGAATATTTGATGCCATCGGAGCGGATTGCGCAGTGCTGTCACCTCCGATAGTGAAATTGACCTCGGTGCTTGTTCCGATTTGCCCGTCTCCTACCGTGCCAATGAGTGTGTAATTACCGGCGCCGATATTATTAAAGAATGATGCCGGGATAGTTCCATTTGGGCAGGTCATGTATTTTCCTGCAAGACCTACAAATTCCGTTATACATGAAGTCGGAACAATTATTCTTGATGCATCGTATGCCCACCCTGTTGACCAGAGCGATTTTCCGGATGCGTTTTTGAGCTCCCATTTATAATTTTTGTAGAATTTGCCATTTGCGTCTTTGCTATGCGATGCCGTGTTTGGATCGGTGGCGGTGAATGACAGGCCATTTGTTCTGACCTTTATTAGGTCAAGATTTTCGGCGTTGGTCGGGAACGAGAATGAAATTTGTGATGGAGCGGAGGTATCCGCGCCTTTATCATTATTATAAAATGAACCCTTCAGGCCGGAGGAAGAGGTGAATAATAATGTAGCTCCAACCCCAAGGGCGACAACGGCCACAAGGGCTACTGCAATCTTTGTGTTTTTCATACGATTTGTTTTTATGTTTTACCTTGTTTATTGTATCACATTTTGTTTATTTTGTCAATTCCATCCAATCTTTGAATCCTCCAAGGTTGTATGTTTTTTTGAAACCTTTTGCTTGTAGTACATGGGCGATTACCCCGGCGCGTCCACCGGATTTGCAGTGAACATATATTGTCGTATCTTTTGGCAATTTTGGAAGCTTTCCTTCAGTGAAAAGTTCATAATCCATATGCAGTGCCTTTGGCTCAAATCCGTATTCTTTTCTCTCTTGTTCTGTGCGTACGTCGAGTAGCGTAGCTTGACCTGACATAATTTTTTCATGGGCTACTTGAAGCTCTTTTTTTGTCATTTTTCTAATAGGTTATTCCGGTATCTAAATTTATCTCACTTGTTTTGAGCTGTTTATTTTTGAAGATAACAATACTCAGGACGACGACCATCCAGAAGGATGCGATTATCCATGGCCATCGAACATGATAGTCCATTGCGTAGCCGGAAACGGCGGGACCGATCATTTGAGAGAGAGCAATGAGCGAGTGAGAGATGCCAATGATCTTGCCACGTTCGTGTTCTTCGGCGACTCCTGAGAGTTCTCCGCCATTCATACTGATGAGCGTTCCTTCGGTGATGCCGAGGAGACAGACCGTGAGGAGAAATGGAATCATTGAAAATTGACTGAGTCCGAGAAATATGAGGATAAGTGCACTTGCGGTAAGAATTTGCACTTTATGTGGTTTGAAGAATCTGAGCCAAAAATGCTTCATCAGGACGACCTGATTGAGAGCGATGAGAATTCCAATTCCTGAAAATAATAGTCCCGAAGATGCCTTTGTCATGCCAAATTGCCTGCTAACATAGAGAAAGAAGCTAGAGTGGTAACTCTCGAAGGCGAGTGTCGTGAAGAAGATAAGAAGGATATAGGTGCGGTATTTTATATTTGAAATAGCAAACCAAATGCTCTTGAAAGGATTTAGTTCGATATGGAGATCTTTTTTCTTTTCACGGATGCTTTCGGGAAGGAAAAATATAGCGAGAATGCCGTTTATCGAGGCAATGCCGGCTGTCACAAAAAATGGAAGCGTTGGTGAATATTCGCTCAGGAGACCACCAATGGCCGGTCCGGCGATGAATCCTATGCCGATACATGTAGAAATGAGGGAGAGTTTCATTATCCGATCTTTTTGGTCGGTGGCGATGTCGGTGAGGTAACTTTGGGCGACTGAAACGTTTCCGGCGGTTGCACCGTCAATGGCTCTTGCGAGGAAAATGAGCCAAAGGCTTTGGGCCATTGCGAACATGTACCAGCCAATAGCTGTTCCGAAAATGCTGAGGATGAGAATGGGTCTGCGGCCGTATTTGTCTGAGAGAGAGCCGAGAATAGGTCCCGCTATGAATGAAAACAGAGCGAAAATGGAGGTGAGTAGACCGATGGTAAATGTGGAAATTCCGAATTGCTGAACATAGATAGGAAGGACCGGGAGGATAATTCCCAGTCCTATCATATCCGTAAGAATTGTAGCAATGACGATAAGTTGTCGCTTGTCTTTCACGTTATTTTGCGCTTGGTGAGTTGGATGAAGATCCCTTCTTCATGACAAAGAGAAGGACAATAAGCGCTATAAGTATTCCGAGCGCTATGTACCAGTATTGAACGACGATAGTTCCGAGGAAGACGATGATGGCGGCGATAACTCCATTGAAGAGGAAGACAATGGATTTAAGTGATCCGCCGAGTCCCGGGAGAATATCAAGTACGGCGAAAATTGGTCCGATGATGGCAGTGAGACCACCTGCGATGAGGAGCCATGCGAGACCTTTCGTGACCCAGAATATTATTTTTTCGGTGCTCTTCAAATCAGCTAGGATTTCCGTATCGGTTTTGTTACTGACAATAAATGGCTTACCTGAGCGAATTACTCCGCTGTTTACCTCACCAATAACGATAAGTGGCTGATCTACTGTGATGCCCGTGACGATTTCACGAGTTTTGGTAGGTGGATAGGAGTTTACGGATTTTCCGAGGTAGGTAACTTGGGAAACGACTGTTGGGTTTGGATCCACGACAGGTTTTTCTTCACTGAAGAGTGTCTTTGCATTGAGCATCGCACTGCTGGATTGTGGCTCTACCTGAACCGTCCCCAGACTAAAGTTTGCCCATTTTGTGCCGTTGGTTGTGTCGGATTTGTCGACCCACTTGTCGACCCACTGTTTGCTTTCGATTTGTTGCTGAACGTCCTGGCCGTCTTTTTGAACGGTTTTCGTAGAGGTAGTTGTTTCTTCTATTTTTCTGAACTCCTCGATGGTGTCCTTGTAGTAGAGAACTTTTTCTGTGCTTTTTGGGGCCGTGAGCGGTGATGTAACCGTTGGCTTTCCTGCTATTTTGATGAGTCCTGCTTGTGCCGTTGTCACATTTTCCGCCGGGGTGAGAACGAGTTTTTGAACAATCGCGGAATTTTCCGCCATGCCTGCGGTGAAATAAATAATAGCAAATCCGAGAGCGATAGAGATGAAGCCTCCACCAATTCCCTTAATTGAATCCGTAACTCCTCGTCCGTAGCGACCGAAAAAGCCTGAACTGCCGAGTACGGTTTCTGAAACAACATTATCTGCCATAAAAGAATTGAATAAAAAAATAAGGAAAATCTTTCCTTACCATTATGAACATTTATCGTTACTTTGTAAACGAAAGCATAAAATAGCTGGTCGTAGGCATTGACATATCATGCATGATGAATCCGGAGTTGTCGTGATAGAGCTGTTTCATGTTTTTTGCGCCAATTTTTTCCATGGTTTTGAGCATAGCGACAAGCGAGGGTGGTGTGTCGAGGTAATCGTTATTGTTGAGGTTTAAAATTTTGCGGTAATCTTTTTCTTGTATAAGTTTCCAAGTAGTCTCGTCTTTTTGCGCGGCTACCTCGGCGGGAAGATAATGTGAGAAATCTATAGAGGCAAGAAAAATAGTATCATTATTGATGAGTGGGGCGATTGTCGCGACAAGATTTTCGATTTGCGCAAACGTGGTTGTGGGCATGACGGCTATGGGCATGATGGTTGTTTTTGGCAGGTAATAGCTGATATAGGCAGTTATGTTTCCAATACCATGCTCCAAGTTCATAGTCTCATCGTCGCGTGAAATACTGAGCTGTTGTTCGGAGATTACTGATGGATCTGTGATTTTTTCATAAAGATCTTGATCGACATGTACGCTTCCAAACGGGGTATTATAGCCATATGGGCTTGTTATAAAATTTGTATTTCCTCGGAGGAAATGATTTGGGGATATGAGAATAATGCGTTTTGGATGTTGTTTTTGTAATTGTGAAAAATACGTATTGAGTCCGTTGCTTGGGATGAGATGGTGGGGGATGATTCCTCCGTAGATGGGGTTATCAAGTGTGAATAGACCTTTCTCTTTGATACCTCTGTAGAAATCGCTTGCTTCAAAAAAAGTTTTTGCATGGTTCGTATTGAAGTCTTGTGAGTTGGCATGGTTTGGTATGCTCACGAGAGCGAAGACGCCAATAAGCACCCCCACACATGCGAGGGCGCCCATTGTTTTTTTATTTGAAAAAATATTATTTAACCGTAATGGTAGTTTCATCGGTGGAATTTACAATATCCGGTTTCGTGGACATTTGAATTACGGCAGGTTCGGCGGTGAATGTTCCTTTGTTAATGACTCGTACAGGGAAGTGAATTGTTGTTTTGTATCCTTTTGTTATGCAATATTTTACGGTTTGGCCATCTACCGAATATGGTCGTGATCCATAGTATTCTTTCTGGTTTGCTTCTTCGAGAGTTTGTACGTTCCACGAGAGCGGCTTGAGATTCGATGGGAGTTGCTCGGTGATTGTGTAGCAGCCTTCGAGGGCATTTTGACTTAATGATGGTTGGATATCAACGAATACTATGTCTCCTGTTGACCAGGAGGTTGTTGGTTTTCCGTGGAGTTGATAGGTACGAGCAATTTTTATATTACTCTTGTTGGGATCAGATTTGAGTTGGGATTTGTTTGCAAGGGTGTGGTATATGAAGGTGGCGGTTAGAGCACCTTTTGGATTCTGGAATGCAAGGGTCTTGAGCATATCGGTTGAAAGTTTTGTTGAGAATGACTCGCCATTTTTCAGCGTCGCGTGCTCGGTTTTTCCATTAAGAGTGTAGTCGAATGCGGCATCTCCTTGCGGAATAAAAGGAAGTCTTTTTTCGATGATGGATATTTGCTCGAGATTGGTGAGGACGTCTTTTCCTGGCTGTTCGGCAATGTAGGCGGCCAAACTCTGGTATTCAGGAAGGTTCAGATCTGCGGCTATGACAGCCATAAGCGCGGTATGAGTCAGAATATCATCGTTGTCTTTTCCGACTTTGAGACGATTATAATTGTTAATTTTTTCGAGGTTATTCAGAACAAGATCTTTCGCGAGATTTTCTGCTGTTTGCTGGTCGCCGATGGCCATGGCTCCCGCCGCGGTATAGAGCTTCTCCATTGACGTGAGGTCGGCTTCTTTCGCGAGATTTTGCAGAGTAAGTAATATTGGCTCATTCAGCGCCGCGAGGCCGCTGACGGCCATTACGAATCGTTCACGCGTGGCGAGTGGAAACTTTTTCACCTGTTCCTCGGAAAGTATCTTCATGAAATAGAGCTTGAGATTTTCCTTGGAGATACTTGCTGATTCATTGGCCGATCCCAGAAGGGCTATTTTTGCTGAAAGCTCCAAGTCGTCACCGGAGTAGGGGAGTAGTCGCATCCCACCACCTGCTGATTGATATATGTTCCCCAGAGAAATATCCGTGTTAGGTTCCGGAACTTCTTCTTTGAAGAAGTTTTTCAGAATCTGTATGGATTTTTCTTCGGCGGCTTGCTGATCGAGGCGCGCGCCCGATCGATCTATCATGTTCCAAAGTGTTTCATACGCGCGCGCCTTTTCCGTTTCCTGTACTTTTATCGTTACCTGCGACGTTGATGCGAGAACTTCATTTGGAATTGCTTTTGCTATATCCATTGTTGATGTCCTTATAGTGTTTAGGCGTGACTCTATAACGGTGAACTCCCTCACGATCGCATCTTTCATTTCTGCTCCATCTTTTCCCTTGCTTGTGCCTGAAATCGTTATTTTATATTTTCCAATTTTTAATGTTGGCAGGGGGATATCCGCTCGTCCAAGTCCCTTGCCCGCAATTGTTTCTTGCCCAACCGTGAGGCCTGGAATTGAGTAGGTGTAGGTAACTTCATTTCCTGAAGTGATTGCATCGCCATAACTTGCTACTTGAAGTATTGGTTTGTCTGAAGTGATGAATTCCGGAGCAATCACGGCATCAATGAAGAAGGGAAGTCCCACGGGGATTGCTTTTACGCTTACTCCTGCGTTCATATTACTATCGATGCCCTGCGCGGTTGCTCTCCATGATGTAATATTATCAGGAAGTTTAAATGCAACTTTTGCCATACCTGAATTATCGGTTGTAACTGTTTGATAGAGCGCTTTATCTTTGAAATTGCTTCTTGGGTTGTCTCCCCCTCCACCACCTTTTTCGGCTCCACCGCCATATGTCGTTGTTATATGACTGTAGAAGGTGAATTGTCTGGAGTACCATGGCATATTGTTGCCATAGATTCCCGTTAGCGGATCAACCGATTCATAAAAAAGTTTATAGTAAGCTTCGTCGATTAAATTTATATTTACATCTCCCGAAACGTTTTTCCCGTTCTTTTTTGTTCTTACCGTTAACTCTACGTTTTCTCCGGGTCGATATCTCGTTTTATCTGTTTGTATTTCGATATCAAGTTCTTTCTGTTTTTGGTCGAGCATGGCATAACCACTTCCTATTTTTGTGTAGGTTGATCCGGTAAACGAGATGACATCTATTGAGAATCCCGGCATATCACCTTCGCCGAACGTTGTTGAAAAGTTTGGGTCGCTTGAAGGAAATCCTTTTGATTCTTTCCAGTTTGTTTTTAGATATAGATAATTTCCTTTTGGCGCGGGAGCTTCTGTTTTTGTAACTCTTAATTCCACTTTTTCATTAAGAGCATATCCATTTTTTGAATTTGACGGATCAAGATCTACGGATTCGTTATCGTAAATATAACCGGTATATCCGTAGGAATAAGCGGTGATCAGCACTTTGTGCTGGAGTGAGTCGTCGGCTGTAATCTCCAGCGTTTTGAACTTTTCATCTTCGCTGTCGAGTACATATGCTATTTTTCCATCTTTATCTGTTGTTTGCGTGCTGACGGTTCCTGAAGTTTTTACGGCATTATATTCATATGTCGGGATAACTTTTTTACTAATAAAATCATAGTTTTCGCCTGTTTTATTTTTGTCATAGTGAGTCTCGAACGGGCTGATTGTGACCGGATAATTTGGAATGATATCTCCATTCATGTCATCTTTTGTGAGATCTACTTTTCGCACGGTAATAGTTATGGTGTCTTGTTTATTTTTTCGCACAGTGTCGGTTTCGATTTTTATATCGGTCGTATACACATAAAGCATTACTTCTGAGCTGATTTCACCCTCTTCGTTTGATTCCGGAGTTGCTTGAATTGACTCGTATTGTGGGTAATTTGATGCTGATTCACTTGGTGGCGGAATGAAGTCGATAAATGTTTTTCCTTGCCCGTCCGTGGTGAGTATTTTTTCTACATTTTGGTATCCCCGCATGGTTACGCGAATGCGCTTGTTCGCTACAGGCGTTCCATCGAAGAAGTGCGCGAAGATATTGATACGTGCTTTCTCTCCGGTGAAGTAATTTTTTCTCGATGATTCGATATCGATGGTATAGGCGGGTTTGATATACTCCTCTATTGATATCCACTTCGTCGCGATGATCACTCCATTTGCCGTGATTTCCATTGTATATGATCCCGTTGGAATGTTTTGAAGTTTCCATTCGCCCGTGAAGGTACCATTTGCTGTTACGGGCAGCGTTGTATCGAAAAGATTTGGCTGACCGTTTCCGGTGGTAAACTCATAATCATAACTCGTTGATCGGAATGTGGCATGAATTTCGGTTACCTTCTCCTCCGGATGTTTTGATTTCGCTACGCCCCAATACGAAAAAGAATCTGTTTGTCTGTATGTTGGCCTGTCGGTAGAGACATAACTCCAGAAGTCTTGCGAGGTTCGTTTTTCCTCGTAATAATTATTTACGAACGCGATAACGGAGTCTCCATTTGAACCCGTTATGGTAATCGTTGATATTCCGTTTTCCGCTTTATGA
The DNA here is from genome assembly GCA_964356305.1 of uncultured Candidatus Peribacteria bacterium. Taxonomy (GTDB): domain Bacteria; phylum Patescibacteriota; class Gracilibacteria; order UBA1369; family UBA12463; genus CALREA01. Next base: position 13,351 of record CAYHGS010000015.1, on the reverse strand, counting down.
AATTCTTCCGGTACAGAGATAATGGCCATTCCTTGACCGTCGGTCGTTGTTGCTGCGCCTCCTGAAAATGTTACTTTTGCATTTTTTGAAGGATTTTTCGTCTTAAGGTCGTGAGTCCAGATAATGGCATTGTTTTTGTTCAGCTGTATGTAACTGCCGATATCTGTAACTTGCACCCAAGCATATCGAGGTTCGTCGATAGCTGGATGTTTCAGCGCAATGAGATAAAGACCTTTTTGAAGTTTTTCCGGAAACAGTACCAATGACTGTCCAGAACTTTCTTTTGTTTCCAGGTTAAGAACACTTTTCTTTGTTGTAATTTTTGAGATATCTCCGAATTGATATTTATTGAAGGTTGACCAATAATTGGTGCTGAGAAGTTTTCTGTATGAGTCTATATAGTCCTGAGATTTTGAAAATTGATAGATAGTTGCTTCGATTTTATCGCCTGTATCTAGACTGTTTCCGAATACTGTTATCACCTGATCATTTACGGTATCGAACTGCATTTCGTTTGCGGATAGCTCAAAAATACTTGGTTCTCGTGACTCCGTTGAGGCTGTCTCGAAGCTAATCACCTTATCTTCTTGCAGCGTGACAGGTGATCCATCGAGAGGAAGCCCTTTTTTGATTGTGACAGTATATATTGTTTTTGGTTCGAGTTTTTTTGGAATAAAGACGAGGATTTTTTTATGTTTTTCAAATCTTCCTTCTACTTTTGGTGAGATACTGATGTATTGATCGAAGTTTTTGAAATTCTCATGCGTGAAGGCAATCTCAATACCTGTATCTAGAGGTACTCCTGTCTGTTTCGTGTCAGGAAGCGTACCGGTAATACTAAATTCACCCTTTACCTGGAAGGCCCACGAGAGTTTTTGTTCTGTTGTAGGAATGCTGAATTGATAGACTTTGTTTGGAGTTAATGGTTTTTGTGCGATGAACTCGATTTCATTTGCTGATTTTTGTGTATAGATGAGATCTGTTTTCGGGTTTACATTTAATACCTGCTTCACATCATCCACGTTGATACCTTTTGTACTTGTGAGTATAAAACCTGTGTTATTTTCAATACCAAGCGTATCGGCTTGAATAGCTCGCAATGAGATGTCTTTGGCACTTAGGGTTGGAACTCGATGTGACGGAAATATGAAATACAGCGCGACCGCCGCAAGGACGGCACCCAGGGTTATACCGGTAATAACCTTCGCGGTAGACTCACGATTTGGTTGAAGCATGGGATAATGAAAAAAATATAAGGGGGATTTGTTTACTGCAATAGTATACTTTTTTTGAATATCTCCAAGCTATCCCCCCCAATAATTTCTTCTCTGGTTATCGTTAATCTATTTTTTTTCTTGTGTTCATTTCCGCGCTTCATGGCTGTCGCAGTGGTGAATCCGGCCTTTTCGACAGCTTTCATCGTATTGATTGTGTATTTTCCGAATGGATAAGCGAAGTGATTAACTGTTTTTCCGATAAGTCTTTCGAGAATCATCTTGCTTCCGAGGATTTCCTGCATTGTTACTTTTCTATTGGTTGTTCGCAGATCGACGTGGTTCATTGTGTGAGCGGCGATGGTAATAAGCGGGTTCAGGGAGAGTTCTATCGCTTGCGCTGATGTCATGTAGTGGGCTTTATTGAGAAAGTTTGGGACGATATAGGCAGTGGCTTTTATGTGGTATTTTTGCAAAAGGGGATAGGCATTCGTATAAAAGTCATCATAACCATCGTCGAACGTTAGAATGATTGGTTTTTTCGGCATAACAAACTGTGATTTCCATGCCGAGCTGATATCATCAAGTGTAATAGATTGATATCCTTCGTTGTTGAGTATTTTTAGTTGCTCTTCAAGCACGGTCGGCGTGACGGAGAGCCGAATTCCGAGTACGTCTTTTTTGTCTGTGACGGTGCGAATGTAGTGATAGGTGAGAATGGGTACTTGTACGGAATCTACCGATTCAGACGTAAAGCTTGGTATTACTTGTTCGATCCATGGAGCTTTCGCCTGTGATATGGCGAAGGTTCCCTGAATTAATATGACACAGAGAGCATAGAATGTTGCGATAAGGCCGAAGGAGAATATTTTAACTTTCATGTACGTGTATACGCTCTATTCCTTATGATGTTACAAGATTTACGCTATTTGGTAGAGATATACGCCCTCATGTTTAGCATCCGGGAGCCAATTTGGGAAGGGAAAGGCGTTCGATATTACTTTTGAGCCGGATTTCATCTCTTTTTGGAGTTTGTCTTTGAGGGGTTTCATCATATAGGGGATGCCATACACGGTGACCGCGTCAAAGCTGGATAGATCGGTTTTCCAGAGGTTTTTCCAATGAACGAAGGCTTTGCCGGTTAGGCCGGCACGTCGAATATTGCGGCGAGCCAAGAATATGAGCAGGGGATCATTATCATATCCGTGGGCTTGTGCCCCCCTTTGCGCCATAGCAATCACTACCCTTCCGTCTCCCGATCCGAGGTCCGCAACTTTTTGTCCCGGTCCGATACTTCCCATTTTCATCATATTTTCTACACTGGCATTTCTCGATGGCACGTATGGCGCTCCCCAAAACATCAAAATAAATCCCACCAAAATGATGATGTTGATAACAAGTAATATGATGAGCCCTATAATCATGAGGCTATTATACCTTAATCTTCATGAAGCAGTAGCTAAAGCACTAAAGCGTGCTTATACTCTAAGTAATGGTTTACTTTTTCAAAGGTCACTATCGGTTTTTTACGATTGCTATTGCGATGTACAAAAAAAGATTGCACACAGGAAATGATTGATACGATTCGCTATACATTTGATGCCTATATGGCCGAAAAATGGAAGAAATATAGTCCGCATTACAATAGCATTATCAGCTCCGCGTACACCAAAATCGGTCTCGGCATTGTTGTTGACGAAAAGAAAGGGAAGTTATATCTGACAGTGCATTTTGCGAAGAAGGTGCTTTGATCACGACCTGAACGTGGCAGTAAGAGCTTCGGTTTGCTCAGCCCTTCTCTTGATAAATTCTCTTATCACTTCGGGGTCTCCATCCACGAATATACTATGCAGAAGTTGTTCTGCGCGTTGACAGTCCTGTTTGTCGATCAGGAAGTGAATGCGATTTTGCTTTCGTCCGTGCACGACGGCGGTGATATTGATGCCAAATGCGGAAAAAACACCGGAAATATTTGCAAGTATTCCAACTCGATCATGCATTTCCTTGCCGACTACCGATAAAGAGGCTCGGCTTTGGTCTAATTCAATATCATCGTCATCAACATTATATTGTTCGTCATTTACTTCAATGGTTTTGAGGTCATTGACGACGGCCTGTAGTTTCTCACGCTCTACATTTCGGTCTGATTCATCTTCCGGCAGGGGGATACTGAATGTGACACTGGTGCCTTCCGGGAAAACACCGTCGATACTTATGCCATGTTTTGCGAATATGGCGGAAATAGCTGCTATAAATCCTGCTTCATCGGCCATTTCCGGAATATCAATAGTGATATCATCTACATTCATATTCGTTACAATGGTTTTGAAAGCATGACGAGTTAATATGTTTTTACCTGAAATGCTTGTTCCCTTGTCGTCCCTTAGATTATTAATATCACGTATTTCAAGAGGAAGCTTGTGTTTGAGTGCCCGTGAAAGCGCACGTGGATTGATTAATTTACTTCCTGCGCCTGCAATCTCGAGTGCTATTTTTACCGATACATCTTCATGCAAAACGGCTGTGCTCTTTTTCGCATCAAGTTTTTTGGGATTAGCCGTGTATACACCACGTACATCTTTTAGGAATCTTGTTGCTGTGATATTTTCTCCTTCTTCTCGCAATACGACGGCTACGTCTACGCCCGTGACATCACTATATCCACGTCCTTGGTCGATGGAGATACCTCTTGGTGTTCCTCCTACATGACCTCCAAAAATGCGAATAGTCTTATCTTCTTTTGTGTTAGTTTCTCTTCCTCTTTCTAATGATTTTCTGATGGCTGCATGAATACCTTTCTCTATTTTTCTGTTTGAAACTTTTCCACCCGTTTCTGTTGTTGTTTCACATTTTACTTCTTCGTAAGTTTGTACTTTTTTCCCGTTTTGTCGCAGATATATGCTTAATAATGTCCTCGACATATCCTCTCCGAAGCCAATGACCTGATCTCGAATTTCATATGAATTTACGACTGGCATGAGCACTTTTGAAATTTGTTTGTGACTTATGAGCGCCTGCCTGAGAACGGCAAACATTGATTCATATGCGGCATAAGCTTCTGTTTTATATTCACCTTCGAAAAATTTTTCTATCGCAGTGGCATGGGCTGTTTTTACCGTTTCGAAGGCTTTATCTATATCTTCTTCGGAGTAATCTTTTTCATTGAGGTCGTCCATCGCTTTGTATAATTTGTTTGTGACTTTTTCAAATGCCGATACTACCAAGACGATTTTTTCCCCGCGTTCCTCAAATATATTTATGGCATTGAGTACTACATCTAATTGCAGCATATTTTTTCCCCCAATTTTGTTGACCGTAGTGCTCATAGTAAATGTGATTAAAATCTTGCTACGCTACTTTGTAAAAGCGTTAAGTCTCTGCGAAGTACGGAGGCGGTGATATCAAGTCCTGCGCCCGGCCCCTGAAGTCGATATGGTTTTTTTTCGGTGTAACTATCTGTGACGACTTGAATATAATTGTCTGTATCTTCTAATCGAGCGAATGAACTTTTGAGGGAGACAGCTTCAGTTCCTACCTTTAGGGCCACTTGTTGTTGTGTAGCGGGCCCATCTGTAAGTCTGAGTGATGCAAGATACCGGAAGGTTTCACCACGTAAATCAACGGCTGCCGCCGAGTTGAGATGGTATATTTGATCTAATTTTTCGCGTATTTGCTGGAGGCATTCTTCCGGATCGGCAATATCGAAATATTCTTTTGGCAAAAATGGATCAATGCATATATCTTCAAATTCGGCGGGATATCCGGCTTCTCTGGCAAGGATTGTTAATTTCCTTGCGACGTCTACACCATTCAAATCATCACGAAAATCCGGCTCTGTGTAGCCTTTTTTTCTGGCTTCCGTAATGGCATCCGAGAGTTTCATTCCTTTTGCCATGGCATCCGTGATGAATCCAAGTGTTCCAGATAGCGAGGCATCAATTCTATGTATTCGATCGCCTATAGTATGTCTTTCGCTCAGCCATGGAACTGCACCGAGTCCTGCCATCGCCGTGGCACTATATCGGTACCTCGTAGGATCCCTGGTGAGTTCTTTGTAGGTGTCATAATCATATAATCCAACGGGATTTTTGTTCGCCGTTGCGATTTGTGATTTGGTATGACGAATAATATTGAGATGTAGGTCGCGTGCTTTTTCTTTTTCACTCGTGGCATCGATATATGCCAGATCTTTCCCGTATCCCATACTTTCCATTATTTGTGGCAGAGTGCTTATGCCTTCTGGGCCATGCTTTTCTGCTCCCATGACTTCCCTGATGCGCTGTTTTGTCGATGCGAATTGTTGGAGAAAATCTTGCGTGAATCCACCGGTATTTATGGCGATATGCTGGCTATCCACTAGGCCAACTACTACGGTTGGATTTTTGTGCCGTTTTAATTCTGCTACATCCTGTTCGGCTATTTGCGCTATGAGTTCACGTCCTACCTTTCCGGTGGCACCGATGATGCATACATTCTGTCGCATAAGAAAATCTAAGGGTGAATAAGGTTGCATCGTATCGTTTGAACCGTTTGCTGTAAAGTTGACTTTTTTACATTTTATCAAGATATAAATACTGATATGATAGCGATATGTCACCTCATGTCATTCCCAATTTGTCTAAAAAAATTGATGCTATCCTTGTCGCAAAAACTGTTTTTTGCGTTGTCGCTTTTATTGTTTTCATGGGATTTTTTTCACAGGTTTGCGCTGCGCTTTTTCGTAACTATTTTATTCTACTCATGCCAACCGTAGGCACGACGATTCCATGGCTTATACGCCTTGGAATTTCCTCTTTGTTGCTTGCTGTTTCTGTTGGTGTGATCGCGGTGTTGGTTCGTCCGATTTGGATTGTGGTTCTTACATGTTTTGCTGGTGCGTTTTTATATGCTCTCGTGATGGGATTTGGCAATGTTATTTGGATTGTTGCCGGCATCATTTTTATTTTTATGTCGTTTTACGCATTGAATGTTTCCAGGCAGCTTAAGAATCAAATTGTTTTTTCACCGCATCCTCTTTCTGATATGAAAATACTTCTTTTTTCTTTTCTTGCAGCGATTATTTCCGTATCATTTGCGCTTGGCTATAGTATCGATTCCGCTCGTCACGGAGGATATATTCTTCCACCGGAAATCAAGACATTGGCTGTTAATTATGTATATGATCAGCAGAGGCCAATTATAGAAAAGCAGCCCGGCTCGAAAATACAGAAGGAGAAGGTACTCACTGCCGCGCGCGAAAAGACGCAGAGTATGGTTGATGACGCGGAAAAGAGCATTAAGCCATTACAAGCTTGGATTTCTCCTATGCTTGGTATCTCGCTCTTTTTCATAGTACAAATGGTGTTTATGCTTCTTTCTTTTGTCTCAATGATTATACTTCGATTGCTTTTTTTTATTTTTAAAATCACTCGCTTTTCCCATATGGCAAACGAAATGAAAGAAATAACCTACATCACACTTCAACCGGTTGATGATAGAAAATAGTCTTTATTTGAGCCATTTTTTGAACCAACTTGCAGCAAGTTTCGCGGCTTCCTCAAGTGTTCCCGGTTCTTCGAATAGGTGAGTGGCACCAGGTATTATTTCTATTTGTTTTATGCAGGACAGTTTGCCGTATGCTTTTCTATTTAATAGAATGACATCGGTATCGTTTCCTCCGACAATGAGAAGCGTGGGTGAGGTTACTTTTTCAAGAGCATTGATGGCTAAATCTGGCCTGCCGCCGCGTGATACGATTGCCTTTATGGGAATATATGTCTTCATTGAGGCTTCCAGGGCAGCGGCGGCTCCTGTGCTCGCGCCGAAATAACCAAATGTCAAATTTTTTGTTTCTGTGTATTGCGCGAGCCATTCCGTAACTTGAATGAGACGTCCAGTAATGAGGTTTATGTCGAAGCGATTTTGATATATTTCGTCCTCTCCTTCCGTGAGTAGATCAAAAAGTAGTGTTCCTATATTGGCTTCATGTAGCACTTTCGCTACATACATATTGCGAGAACTAAAACGTCCACTACCACTTCCATGTGTGAAAATTACTAGTTGTTTTGCGTTTGCGGGAAGCATGAGAATTCCTGGTAGCTCTAGACTGCCAACAGGAATAACTATATTTTTTTCAATCTTTTCTTGTTTCATAGCGTTGCAGAATATTGAGAACGTCATCGTCGGTTGTTTGGCTGAAATCTCCATAATATGCACCTACGGCTCCTAGAAATTGCTCAGGTACACATAGCGCAACGCATTCATCTACTTGCGCGGTAATCCCTTCAATGACGTCAGGGGGCGCGACAGGTACGGCTACGATTATTTTTTTAGGGTGTTGTTTTTTTATTTCTTTTATTGCAGCGTACATGGTGTAGCCAGTGGCCACTCCGTCATCAATGATAACGGCTATTTTTCCGTCTAATGCGATAGGTTTTTTGTTTTTTAAGAAAATATCAACTCTTCGCAGGGCTTCGTTTTTTTGTTTTTCGCATTCTTCTTTAAACCAGTCCTCGTCAAGCGAGTCTACTTCTAATTTGTTCACTACTATTTCCCCTCCGGACGAAATAGCTCCAATGGCATATTCCGGGTTAGTAGGATGCCCTATTTTACGAATAATGAGAGGCTCGAGCGGACAGCCAAGTTTGTCGGCCACCTCTTTTGCCACCGGTACTCCACCGCGAGTCAAACCGAAAACCACCACGTCTTTGTTTCTATATTCATCGAGTTCCACGGCCAGTTTTTGTCCTGCATCAATGCGATTTTTAAAGAAAAGATCCGTTTGTTTTATTTTAAGGGCCATTCAATATATTTTTTATGGCAATGGCGTAATAGTGATGGTGCCGGCGTATATGTAATGATCTTTACCGCTTACTTTTACGATGTCGCCGCTGAAAGGAACAGTTTCACCATTCGTATCGTAGAGACGTTTGTATAATAGTCCCGGTTCTTGCGTAGCCGCTCTTGTTGATCCAAAAAGATCATTTAATACTTCATCCGCGAGACCGTGGGGGTCAATGGTAAGGCCGCCGCATGTATTATCACCGAAATATTTGTAGTCCGGACCGTAGTTGTAATGAAGTTGCAGGCCGTGTCCACCATCATCAGTCGAGAGGCTTAATTGATAGTTTGCCAGTGTGTCATTTAATGATCCGCTCTTGCCTTGAGCTGAACATGTATAGTTAAAAGGCACGTTATCAATGGTACTTCTCGCTCCTTGGCTCATGATTTTATCAAATGATATCGTTGTAGCAAATGTGGCTATGCGTACATCATTTTCCCAGTTGAAGGTATCGGTTCCATTGAAAGTGATGGCAACTGTATATTTTTTTGGTGCTAATATCGTAGCTGGTATAAGTGTGGGGGTTTCAATTGGAGTCGTTGTAGGATTTGAAATTTTGGTTTCTATGACATTTTCCGGTGGTGGCGGAGACATTATTTGTTTTGGTTTTGAAATCTGCAAACGTAGATATGGTCCGCTCCATGCTTCATTTTTATTCTTTGGTTTTTTGCTCTTATCCGTGACTTTCATTCCCCATCTTCGCGCATCGGTTATGAACTGTCTAATTTCTTTTGTAGTTTTGCCATTTGTACTGACAAGTACCGATTGTCCTTCACAAGGCGCTGATGTAGTGAGGGAGAACTTATTTGTTTCGACATAACCCGAGAGGTCTTTGCAGTCCCTCATGCCAATTTGTATATGAAGGTGCGCGCCACCCCATACTGCTTGAGAATTTGGTCGCACGCGTTCATCCAATACCTTGATGCCTGCCTTTCGCAAGGCATTCATAAAGTCCGTAATTTGCTGTTCTGATTTTTTCTTTACACTGACGTCAATAGCTCGACCTTGGTAATGGGCACTGCCCGTATTATGTTCGCCGCCGGTTGTTGAAGTCACGGTGAAGCCCCATTGGTCTGCAATGCGAGATATATCGGAATAGTTCTTTACGGGAAATGGAATATTAACGACGGATGCTGTTAATGCGGAGGAATTTTGGAGGGACATTTGTGCAACTACGGAGGAACCGGCAAGAATAATCACCCCTGCGATAATAAGCATATGCGCGGATCGAATACGTTTGAAAAAGTTTTTTGTTTTCATATTGATTATTAAAAACTAGACAGTATGATAATACCATATTTTTTCGATGTAGGCAATATCGCTATGCGCCGCATGCTATTTTGAAGCTATTTTGTTTTCATTTCGGCCTCGGCTTTTTCAAACCAACGGTCGGCTTTGCTTTGCCTGAATGCTCTTGGTTTTTTCATCTTACCGTTTTTATTGATTTCTGTTTGATATCCGCTTGATACCGGTATAATAAGTTTTCCTTTTGGGTCAGAAATTTCTACTTCGCCACTTAGCATCTTTATCGTTGCTTTTGCGGCTGTAACATCAACTAATAATTCAGTTCCACGAATACCGATGGCACCTCCTGAAACGCGAATTCTATAACGATTTGCGGCGATTTCATCGAGTTTTTTGAAAATAAAATGAAAACTTCCTTTCTGGGCATTGAATGTATTTTGATCTTCTACTTTTAATGAAGCGCCTTTGTTGAGAGTAATGCGACTTCCATCAGGGAGCGCCATGATGGTGGTTTCTTTTTTGTCTGACGTTATCGTGTCACCTACTTTTATATCTTCGGGGTTATTTCCAAAAATTAGAGTTTTGATGCCGAGCTTGGCGAGTCGCTCTTTTTCCTGAGATTCTTCCAGCCTTTTTGTATTTTCAAGTTGTTTTCTTTCCGCGTCTGCCTGTTGCTTTACTTCCAGGAGTTTTAGGTCAGCTTCTCTTTTTAGACGCGCTTCCTCTTCGAGCTGTGCGGCCATATCTTTTAATTGATCCTCAAGGCACCATTTATACATCATTCCTTCACCAACCCAATACCCATCATCGGCGCAATTTACGTATGTGCACATATTGTATTTATCGCCACTTGAGACGCCCCCATTTTGACGAGTGCATACTGCGGTACATGCTTCGGGCTGTTTACATTCCCTGATCGTAACGGCTTTTGTGGGAAGCGCGGAACCAATAATAAAATATGCGGCAAATCCGCCAATCAGCGAAATAAAGAGTATGGAAAAGTTTTTGGCCGTGATGACATGTTGAAATTTTTTCATGGAATGTGAGGTTACATGTATTTCGTTTTCATTTTGTACCTTTATAAATACTATTGCAATCTTGACAGCATATATTCAATATTGCAGTTGTATTATTACTATATTTTAACGCACTTTAAGTATGCGAAAATCATTGATGACATTTACGACTATTGCTGGAATGCTTTTGCAGACTAGTGTGGTTTTTGCTGCAAGTCCGGTTCCACCATCTGCAGATTTTTTTGAAAATGCATGGCAGGAGGCTACTGCATCACAAGCTTATAGTTTTACTTGTACGATTTCTTCCTCTGGTGTTAAGGCGGCGAAGGGCGCTACTCTCACTTCTGATCAAAAGAAGCAGGTGGATGTGGCCGTGAAGGCCTTGAAAAAGTACAAGAAAATTACGGTTGGTGCATTTCTCGGGCAGGAACAGAAACTGTATACTACACAGACGATTCTTAATTCACTTGGCATTTTGGATGCATGGGCGGCGGATAAGCTTACTATTGATGAGGCGGCTCAAAAAATGAGGACTATTAAAAAGGGAAAATTGGAAATACTTATCGCTGAAAATTCTATTTATTATAAGGGAAAGAGTGGTTGGAAGGTTTTTGAGGATGCCGAATTCGCGACTCCTCTTTATGGGAGTGTATCAAGCGAGCCGCTTACAGCGTCGCTTGAAAAGGCTTCATTCATGTTTAAAAAATATATGAATTCAGAAAAATCATCGTTGTCAGTGTATCAGGGTACCATTACCGCCAAAGAGACAGCATCGCTTGTGACGCCTTTTGTGGGCGAAGATGCTGCAAAACAACAGGTTCCATCACCAACGACGCTTACCATTAGCGCAGATGGACATCTCAAAAAATACGATGTTATCGCAAAGATTGTTCTTGGTGGCTTATCCTTCACTGTAAAAGAACAGTGCAATATCAAGCCAAAAGAAGCCAAGATTAATTTGCCTTCAGGCGCTGCTGTGATTAACTCGGAAAGTGGAAAGAAAGAGTTAGGTGAGCTGGTAGAGGCTCTTTAGGGTTCCAAAATCTTCCATGTTTTGAATACGAAAGGATCGTTCATGTCACAGTGGACGATTTTTTTTAGTTGCCATGAACCTTGACATAATGTAAAATCAGGGCATTAAGGCTATTTCTTGTACATTAATTTCAAATCATGAAAAAAATAGTATCAACCGTCATCGCGTTTGCTATCAGTATTTCCTGTGTGCCGCAAACATTCGCCAGCGTGAATAACGCGCCGGAATCGACTATACATGCAATCGTAAAAATTATAATTTATGATGTGAATCAAGAGCCTTATTTGTCCGGATCGGGAGTGATTATTGATACTGATGGGGATATACTAACGAACTACCATATCATAGCTCCATTACTGAAAGAGAAATATACTTCACAGATTTGCTATACTCTCGATGCGAAAGAGGCTCCTTCTTGTGGTTTTGTCGCTGATATCGTCAAGGTTGATTCTCGATTGGATTTGGCGTTACTTAGAATTACAAAAGTAGAAGATACGAATCAGAAATTAATCACCATGAAGGAATGGTTAGATGGACATAATATTCAAGGTGGAATACATCATGTATTATTAAACAGAAATCAGGGCGATGATGAAGGTATTAGTTTAGGAGATGATGTTCAGGTGCTTGGATATCCAGGAGTTGGAGGCGAAAGTATTACCTACACGAAAGGCATTGTAAGCGGTTTTGAGTCGCTTAATGTAAAAAATAAAATCTTACCGTACTTAATTAAGACTGATGCAAAAATAAATCCCGGTAATTCCGGAGGAGGAGCATTTGATAATCAAAATAATTTTGTTGGAATACCTTCTCTCGTTGCTGGTGGAGGGGGTAACATAGGATATATTATTTCATTGCCGGTAATAAATTATTTTCTTGATATTGCACTGAAGAATGCGGATATTGCTCATACATTGGCTTCTGTGTCGAATCAGACATGTCAGGCTGACTATGGGATTAATTCGCATAGTGAAGGGAAGAAGTGCTTTTGCGATAGTGATTCTACTTGGAATGCAGATGACACTCGTTGTATTCGAAAAACCAGTACTTCTGCGAATACTAGCGCACCGACAGCAGATTTTTTTGAAAATGCGTGGCAAGAAGCTACTGCGTCGAATGCCTATAGTTTTTCCTGTACGATTTCTTCCACCGGCGGTAGGGCCGTAAAAAATACTACGTTAACTTCTGAGCAGAAAAAAGCGATTGATTTGGGCATTAAGGCGTTGAAGAAATATAAACTCACCATTTTAAATACATTCTTGAGGCAAGAGCAAAGGATATATGCTTCACGTACTAGTTTTAATTCACTTGGCATTTTGGATGCATGGGCGGCAGATAAGCTTACTATTGATGAGGCGGCTCAAAAGATGAAGACCATAAAAAAGGGAAAATTGGAGCTCCTTGTAAATGGCACCCTCACATATTATAAGGGAAAGGGCGGATGGAAGGTTTTTGATGATGATGAATTTGCTACAACGATTTACAATAGTACATTGGATGTTTTTCTCACGACACCATTTCGAAAGGCTTCATTTATGTTTAAGAATTACATGCATCCTGGAAACCCATCATCGTCCGTGGTATATCAAGGCACGCTTACGGCCGCAGAGACAATCTTACTCATGAGGCCCTTTATGAGTGAAGATACCGCGAACCAACAGGTTCCATCACCAACGACGCTTACCATGAGCGCGGATGGACATCTGCAAAAATATAACGTTGTCGCAAAGGTTGTTCTTGGAGGCTTGTCATTTACCGTAAAAAAACAATGCAACATCATGTTGAATGGTGCGAAAATTGACTTTCCCGATGCCGCTCTCACGATTGATTCAAGGGGCGGGCAGAAGGAGCTGAGTGGGTTAACGAGATTTCTTTAGTGGAGTCTCTTTTTTTGTTAGAAATGTTATGCCGATCCCGAGGCTGAGAAATGCTGCGAAAAAGCACCATACTGATCCGAATGAGGTTAGGTATAGTAGTCCGGCCGCGATGAGTGATAGACTCAACAGAACACCAAAGATGCGGA
>CAYHGS010000014.1:0-34007 GCA_964356305.1 uncultured Candidatus Peribacteria bacterium | reverse complement strand
TCTGCGGTAAAAACTCATGCAACGGCGGATCCAATAATCGAACCGTCACAGGGAAACCATTCATCACTCTGAATAATCCAACAAAATCCTCTCTCTGGAACGGCAACAATTTTGCCAATGCTTTTTTACGCGCCTCTACACTTTTTGCGAGAATCATCTCACGAACACTATCGATACGTGACTCATCGAAGAACATGTGCTCCGTGCGGCATAGTCCGATTCCCTCAGCCCCATACTCACGCGCAACGGTAGCATCATGCGGCGTATCGGCGTTGGCACGAACACGCATCTTGCGAACCTTATCAGCCCATCCGATTACCTCTTCGAAGTCTCCGGAAATTTCCGGCTCCAACATTTCAACTTCTCCGAGCATCACTTCTCCAGTGGAGCCATTCAAGGTAATGGTATCCCCTTCCCAGATCTCCAAATCTCCTACCATGAATTTTCTCTTTTTCCTATCAACGGAAATCGACGCACAGCCCGCTACGCAGCATTTTCCCATTCCTCGACATACAACAGCCGCATGCGATGTCATGCCTCCCTGAGCCGTTAGAATGCCTTCACTGACATGCATACCAGCCAAGTCCTCTGGCGTAGTTTCTCTTCTAACTAGAATAACTTTTTCTCCTTTTTCTTTTACCCAAATAACCGCATCTTCCGCGCTAAATACGACTTTTCCGCTAGCAGCTCCGGGCGACGCCGGCAATCCACGAGCCACGACATTCTTCGGTGCCTTCGGATTGATACGTGGGTGAAGCAATTGATTCAATGAATTCGGCTCAACCTTCATAATAGCCTGTTCTTTCGTGAGCAATCCTTCCGCAACCAAATCCACCGCGATTTTCACCGCAGCGTGCGCCGTGCGCTTCCCATTTCGTGTCTGTAACATAAACAATCTTCCTGTCTCGATCGTAAACTCAATATCCTGCATATCATGATAGTGCTGTTCCAACTTTTCTTTCGCGGCGAGCAACTGCGCATACGCCTCCGGCATAATTTTTCCCAACTCTTCGATATTTTGCGGTGTACGAATACCTGCCACGACATCTTCACCCTGCGCATTCATCAAAAATTCACCATAAAACATTTTTTCACCTGTCGATGGATTTCGAGTAAATGCCACACCCGTTCCGGAAGTATCTCCCATATTTCCAAATACCATAGACTGTACATTCACTGCCGTTCCACGAATGGATGACGGTACGTGATGGATGCGCCTATACAAAATGGCACGATCATTCATCCAAGATTTAAATACCGCATCCGTGGCTAGCCGTAGCTGTTCTTTTGGGTCCTCCGGAAATGCAACTCCTGCTTTTTCTCGTACTACTTCTTTGTATTGCGTAACGAGCTCTTTCAGATCCGCCGCATCTAAATCGGTATCATTCGTAACTCCCTTCGCCGCCTTCATGGCGTCCATTTTGTCTTCGAAGTGTTCATGGGCAACACCCAACACGACACCACCGAACATATTTACAAATCTTCTATACGCATCATAGGCAAACCGCTCGTTGCTCGTCTTCGCGCACAGTCCAACCACCGTCTGGTCATTTAATCCTAAATTCAAAATCGTATCCATCATTCCCGGCATAGAGATGGCTGCACCGGATCGCACCGATACCAATAACGGATCACTTGCGTCTCCGAGTTTCTTTCCCATCTTCTTTTCAAGTTCGCTCAATCTTTCCTCCACCTGAGTTTCGTATCCTTCCGGATAGGAATGCTGCGAAACGAAATAATTACAGACATCAGTGGTAATCGTGAAACCGGGAGGTACCGGCAAGCCAAGATTCGTCATTTCGGCAAGATTTGCGCCCTTGCCACCCAATAAATCTCGCAGGTCTTTGTTACCTTCTTCAAATGAAAAAACGTGCTGAGTCATAGCCATGGGGTGTACATGTGAAGTAATAGGGTTGGAGGTCGTCTTGTGGGATATTTGAGTCATAATGAATGAATCGTTACCGGAGACCAGTATAGCAACGCTCGCTTACTTTGCAATGGAGGCTTTTTGAATGAGCTCAAAAATTTCATCAAACTCCGGATTCAGCTTATAAAACACTTGATATTGCTGTTTATTCCACCCCGTTAACTCCCCAGACACAGTAGGTGTCGGCACCTCAGCAGAGGCGTCCCTTGGGGGATCCCGTACCCATTTTTTATTACTCCCTTTCATCTTCCAATAGGGCGGAGCCAGGTCGAGATATTTGGTGAATTGAGCTATGGCAGCCCTGTTATCCCCACTATCCAATAATGCTTTTCCATATGCCTTGTATAATGGAGGAAAAATCGGAGCCCTTTTGATGGCTTCCTCAAAAGATAAAAAGCTCTTTGGGTATTCAGATGCTGCACGTAACATCACCCCTTCATAGAAGTATGGTCTATAATCCAAATCACCTGAAAATAATTTCACGGCATGAAGGAGGCTAATGATATGTTTTCGGTCTCCCCTCTTTTCTATCAGATTTTTGGCCTCTGATAATATATATTCACTTCTATGTGGCGCAATGGTGATTGCTTTTGTAAAGTCCCCTTCTCGAGCCAATCGATCTGCAAGAAATGTGGGAATAATATATCCCATGAATAATGCAAGTACCAAGAGGGTAACAATTATTCGGCTGGAAAATTTCACAAATCGTAGAGACGAAAGTTTCATTCCGAGTGTTGTTTCTCTAAAATTAAATCTCCAAATCATTCCCATATATACCCAGAAAAATATCAGATGCACTGTTAAGGAAAACTCAAACTGTTGCGAGATGATATGTCCAATAAGTGCGCTTCCGAGTGCCAAAAGAAGAGGGTCGCCTGATCGGATGACTACTCGAATGGTTAGCCAAAGAAGTAACAGTAAAAACCCGGTTCCAACCACCCCGATGTTCACCATTGAATCCAGGAAAAAGTTATGAGCCCTATCTGCATAGGCATTAAAATTTTCAGACTTCAAAATCTCTTTCGGGGCGGATGTTGCAAAACTGAGCGCGAAGGTATCCGGACCAAATCCAAAGAGCGGCCGCTGCGAAATATGTTTCACTACTGATGGCCATAGGACAAATCTCGTAGAGACCGATCTCAGATTCTCTTCATGAACCATGAGACGATTCAATAGAGGCATCTGGCCAACGCGGAAGCCTGAGGGCATCACGTTCACGCCTACGACGAGCATGGCAAGAAGTAGGGGAGTTATAATTGCACCTATAAGAAGCCCCCTTCGTTTGTGCCAATATCCATATACTCCCATGAAAAATAATATACTTGTCGCTAAACCGAGGAACGCCCCTCTACTGAGCGTTAAGAGGAAGGCAACCCCTACGATAATTCCCAGCAGGCTCCAAGTCAGCCACCTTCGACTTGTAGTCCATTTCCAATAGAAGAGGGGAATGACGAGGAGAAGATAATCTGCGAGGTAGCTAGGATGCCCCATAGTAGAGAACGTTCTTCCGAGAAAGCTATCTATATCCCACCATTGAGTTAGTGAAGGAATCAGCCCCTGCAGAATCCCGAGGGTACTTACAATAACACCGCCAATGATTGCTATACTCAATACCTTTTCTATTTGCCTACGGTTCAATGTTGATATCCCCATACCGGCCATAAAAACAGCTATATACAATAGGAGACCCTGATACCTTGGTGCCAGTCCAAAAATACTCACCAGGGGAGCTACGGAAGTAATAGTAGCGATGAGGATACTGATCCAATATCCATAGAAGCATATAGATACGAGTCTGGAGGGGGGTGAGGCGAGCTCCGAAATTTTATTTTTCTCCTTTATGGTATCTTTTACGCCCCACCAAATCACACCCCACCATCCCAACAAGACGCCGAGACTAATAGTAGTAAGAACCTTTATAGGTTCAAAAGTTGAGAACGCCCCAATGTCTACTGCAAGCGCCGGCAAGGTTAGTAAAGCTGCATAAAGCAGGAAATAGCCATAATGTTTAAAGGAAGTATTCAGCTTCATATGAGATATTTGTAGCCTTCTATTGCTTCTTAGTCAATTCTGAGTACAATTGTTCTCAGAATTGAGTACAAACGTTCTCAATTCGTTCTCAGGACTGAGTATGTATGTTCTCAAGTTTGAAAACAAACGTTCTCAAGACCGAGTACAACTGTTCTCAAAACGTTCTCAAAACCGAAAACGAATGTTCTCAAAACTCATCAAATCTGAAGCTAGAAAGGCAATACTCCAACTATTTACCCAAAACGGTAGACAAAAGTATTACCTTCGCGAGCTTGCGAGCATGATTCAATACTCTCCCGGATCACTTCAGCGTGAGTTGAATTCGCTCGTTGAATCAGGACTTATACTTTCAGAGAAAATGGGTAATCTTCGATTCTTTTTTCTCAATCAAAAATGCCCACTCCTCAAGGAATTAAAGATCTACCTTTTGCAGCATGCTGCGCCAAATTTGCAACAGGCTGCAGTAATGTCATCTCGCAAGGCGCCAAAAACAGCTGCACAGCCCGATAAGAGTCGCCCTGTTCTTGAGCAAAATATGTCCAAAAGCCACGCCTATTCATACACGACAGAACACGATGCAATAGAGGAAAAACAAGAGGCACCTACCCAGTCGACTATACGTCCGACTATTCAAGTGAATATTCCTATTTCCATCCCAGCCCCCGTTCCCATGACGATTTCCATACCCGTTCCGGTTACTCCATTTTCCCACATCGAACCTCCAACCTTCTCCAGGCCGGTACTTCACAAACCATATCTCGAAAAGCCACGCCTCGAACCACTGCCATCTACCTTTCCTGATTTCACATACACTCCTTCGTTTCAACCGGTTAATCCCGACATCGAACCCCCTGCTTCAGCTGGAACAGGCACCGATATTGAGATTCATATCGAGTAACGAATCGATAAGACTAAACCCCAATGATGGCCAGCAAGCCGGTCATCAAAAAACCAACAAAACCGGCGAATAGAGGCACGGTAAAGTTATCATCGAGCTTGGAAGTAAATACCTCTACGAGACTTGCCGTAAGGGCCATAGGAACGTATACCAGGGGACGATCGGGCATGATAATCCATCCGCATGCAAGGTTGGCACCCAGCCCACCAAGAAAACCCGCCCAGGATTTCTTGCGATAGATCTTCCGTTTTCCATAGGCGATACCGATCAGAGAGGCAAATGTATCTCCAAAAATAACAAAAAAGAAGGAGAGGACGCCGATGGAATATTCAAATACAGCAAAGCTAATAATACATCCGGCCGTAAGCCAAATGGCTCCGGTTACCCTATCCTTTTCATGCTGCCTCATGAGCGAAGCCAGACGCCCCGGGAGACTCATGGCATGCTCCAGTCGGACATATTCAATTTCCATAAATACCAGCAATAAGCCGGTGAGAGATAGTAGGGCAATTTCTTTACCAAAAAAAAGGTTAATAACGCTATACCCAAACACAAGAATAAGCCCAAATAAATGGAACAACTTGCGAGGAATCTCGCGCCGTAACTTACGTAAATTGGCCATACAAAGGTATTATCCCCAGAACTGGAACCATGATTTCTTTGGAGCCTGAAGCATACGAACCTGATTCTCAAGAATCAAGACTCGATCCTTGAAATCCTTCATTACCTGTGTCACCTGTTCTCGTTCATGTGAATATCGTAGTACAACTTCATTCACTTTTTCATCAAGAATTTGTACGCTTCGTTCAGTCCGTTCGATAGCCTCTTGGTCAACAAGCGATACGTTCTCTTGGGGTATAGTTTCTTGGATATCCAGATTCGAAATTGACTCATCGGTATGCTTCTCAATCGGTATCTCACGTAATTCTTGTCTCTCGCCGATTTGATAGCACTCGAGAAGTGTATCTTTTACAATCAAGTAATTAAAACCCTGAGGGGTCTTTTGTTTCTTGACCTTTATCTTCTTCGCCTTGATGGCACGACGAATAGTTTGGATCGATTTTCCGCTTAAGGATGCGGCATCCGTGATAGTGATGAGTGTATCATTCATAGGATAAATTTGTGGTGAAGAGTGAAGTGACTATTCAATAATTCATATTATGGATAGTCGAACTACAAAGCAAGAAAAAGAATAAATATCGAAAACCATCATATAAAAAAAATCGATGTCAACTTTTATTTGCATATTTTTTCTGTCGAATCTTGTTGTGACGACTCTTGATGGAGAAAATTTTAAAGCCTTCCCCGTAGGCATAAAAGCGTTGTAGAAAATTTCGACATGCCGAAATAACACCTAAAAAAAGCCATTGAATCATAATCTATCCTCGGATATACCCTTTCTTGTTCCTCTTATTTTTTTACTTTTTTCTTATGCCGACCGCATCTCCGGTTACAGAAGTAGTTCTGAAGAAAGGTATCTCGCCAGTCTCGCACGCTCATCCGGCGTCACGTCGACAGGGAAGTATGGACGGTATTAATGTCGAGGCGATAGAGAATGTCTACTCCCTAATGGAAAAGAATAGTGTAGAGATTATTGATATGCGCTTTGTCGATTTATTTGGCTTGTGGCAGCACATTTCTATTACACGTTCACAGATGGAGTATAGCGATCTCAAGCTTTCACTCTGGGTAGACGGTCTTGGTTTCGATGGTTCATCCATACGAGGTTTTCAGAAAATTCACGAGAGTGATATGGTAATTATTCCCGATCCGACAACGGCGTTCATCGATCCGATCACTACGACATCAACGCTTGTTTTGAATTGCGATATTTTTGATCCTTCGACGAAAATGCCTTACTCAAAAGACTCCCGCTTCGTCGCGAAAAAAGCGGAGGAGTATTTGAAATCAACGGGCATTGCCACGACTTCGTATTGGGGCCCTGAGGCGGAATTTTTCATATTTGATCATGCAAGTTTTGATCAAAATATTCATGAAGGATACTACCATCTTGATTCCGAAGAGGGTGCCTGGAACTCAGGTGATGATTCAAAACCAAACCTCGCCTATAAGACAAATAATAAGGCGGGATATTTCCCTTGTGCTCCACACGATACGCTCATGGATCTTCGTAGTGAAATTGTGCTTACACTTCAGAAATGTGGCATCAATGTAGAAGTGCATCATCATGAAGTGGCAACCGCCGGTCAGTGCGAAATTGATATGAAATTTACGACGCTTACAAGCATGGCCGACAAACTTCTCATCTATAAATACATTGTAAAAAATGTCGCCCGGAAGAACGGAAAAGTGGCTACGTTTATGCCAAAACCACTCTATGGAGATAATGGCTCCGGAATGCATATTCATCAGAGTCTTTGGAACGATATGAAAAATCTTTTTCATGATGCTGATGGATACGCCGGGCTTTCTCAGATGGCGAAGTGGTATATCGGCGGTCTTCTCAAACACGCGCATGCGCTCATGGCCTTTTGCGCTCCGACGACGAACTCCTATCGACGTCTCACGCCGGGATACGAGGCTCCGGTAAATCTCGTTTACGGTATGCGAAATCGCTCAGCCGCTTGCCGAATTCCAATGATATCCGAAAATCCGAGAGCTAAGCGAATCGAGTTCCGACCACCGGATCCAATGTGTAATCCCTACCTCGCATTTTCCGCGCTCCTCATGGCGGGTCTGGATGGAATTATCAACAAAATTGAACCGGGAGATCCAATTGAAATTAATACCTATATCGACAATGAACTTGCGCTGCCGACCGTCCCAAGTTCACTCGATCAGTCACTTGCCGCGCTAAAAGCGGATTATAAATTCTTGCTTCAGGGCGATGTCTTTACGGAAGATCTGCTCGTCTCCTACATGGAAAAGCTTGAGGATGACATAAATAATGTCCGTCTTCGTCCGCATCCAGCTGAATTCATGATGTATTTTGATATGTAAATTTTTACGTAGTAAAAATTCTGAGCCGCCATAAGCGGCGTCCCGTTCCCGCCTTCTCTCTCAAAGAGCAGAGTCTCAAAAACTCTGCTTTTTTTGTATAAAATACCTCATTATTGAAGTGCTAAGGAGTTGCGCCCCAGCAGGGGTGTCCCTTGGGGGCTAGCACCACGAGGTACTGCATGCTAAGGAGATGCTAAGGATTAAAAAATGGCACAATGGAGAAACCTCTATGTGAAGATTTAAACATTGATACAATTTTAAAAATGGCTATAATAGGCCGCCCATGAATATAAGTGCACCACAAAAACTCGGCGAGATAGTTGATATTCCACGGAACTGGTCAAGTTGCGTGGTCACATTTCCTGACAAGGCGGACCGTGACATAGTACATGCGGCTTTGCGCGGAATTGGCCATGTAGTAATGCGAAATACGCTGACTCCGAATAGTTGCATTATCCATAGGGATCCGAACATAGAGAGTCACTCGTTTTTCAGAAGTGCGATGACGAATGCCCAGCAAAAATACGGTGCCACCGTGCAAGTTTTTCTACGGGAAACGGCAGGAAGAAATCGACCGACAACACAGAATAAACCACTGACGCTATTAACAATGGCTCGCAATTTTGCGGATAGAGTAGGAAGAGCCTTGAATGGAGGAAATTAATTGGTACCGCGTAGGAGAATCGAACTCCTATTACTACCTTGAGAAGGTGGTGTCCTAACCGTTAGACGAACGCGGCAAATAGCAAAGAAAATGAACAAGAAAGGCTGAGTCTTTGTACCATAATCTTTCGCGCTGGACAAGGCCAGATTCTTACAGGATAATACGCGAGCTATGGCAAACTCAAAAAATCCTTACGAAATACTTGGTGTACCAAAAAATGCTTCCGAACAGGATATTAAGCGAGCATATCGAAAATTAGCGCTTGAGCATCATCCGGACAAAAATAAAGGCAACAAGGAATCCGAAGCGAAGTTCAAGCAAATTAATGAGGCGAATGAGGTGCTTTCTGACTCCAAGAAGCGTGCGTACTATGATCAGACGGGAGCCATGCCGGGAGATCATGGTGGACATGGCGGCGGTGGAAACCCATTCGCAGGAGGAGGAAATCCTTTTGGAGGTGGCGGATTCGAAGCGGATTTTGGCGGCGGTGGAGGATTTGGCGACCTCGGTGATGTGTTTGAATCGTTTTTTAACGGCGGACAACGGACATCTTCAAAACGTAAAAAGGCAGGACCGTATCGTGGCAATGATATGGAGACAACCATAAAACTCAAATTTGATGAAGCGGTATTCGGAACGGAAAAAGAATTAGTTATTACAAAATTGGATCGTTGTGAAAAATGTAACGGAAACGGCGCTGAGCCGGAGAGCAAAATTATCACCTGCAAGACTTGTAATGGAACGGGAGAACTTCGGGCAATTCGTCAGACGATGTTTGGACAGGTTGCCACGCAGAGGCCTTGTGATACATGCGAGGGGCGCGGAAAAGTTCCCGAGCGAACATGCACGCATTGTCAGGGGACAGGTCGTCACAAAAAGACGGACTCGGTAAAAATTAAAATCCCGACAGGAGTAGATACAGGATCAACGTTGAAAGTGACGGGCAGGGGAGAGGCGGGTCCTCTTGGAGGTGAGAATGGAGACCTATATGTCCAGATTATAGTTGAGAAATCAAAAGAGTTTCTTCGTGATGGATACGATATTTATACGGAAAAAGATATATCAGTTCCACAAGCGGTTCTTGGCTGCGAGATTCCAATCAAGACACTGTATGGTGATATAAAGTTACGAATTCCTTCAGGAACACCATCGGGAAAAATGTTTAAACTCAAGGACTATGGCGTGCAGAAAATTAACAGCTCTGATCGCGGCGATCATATGGTAAAAGTTACAGTTACTATTCCATCAAAACTTTCAAGAAAAGAAAGCGAGCTCTACGAAGCGCTCTTGTCGCTTGCGCAAAAATAATCATTGTATTACGATACTCTCATAGTTCTCCACTCAACCTCTACCTCACACAAACAATGGATTTACGACTGACTTGGGACCTCTTCATGCTTGTGTTCTTTGGCATAATTATCGCCTATAGTTTTATATTAGGGAAAGACGCCACGTTGAAAATAATTTTAGGAACCTACGCTTCCGCCCTCGCCGCTGACGCGGCGGGCAACCTCTTCGGAAAATACTTCGCCTCCTCGAAATCATTTCTCTCCGCGATGTCCAATCTCGGTCTCGGAGGCGAAAAAGACGCCGCCATTATCGTCAAGGTGGTAATTTTTATCGTCTTCGTCATTCTCCTCACGATAAAAGGTTCTTTCACGGTTGAGGCACACGGCGGACGCACGAGCGCGATGCGCGTACTCCTCACGGGGGTCTACGGATTTCTCAGCGCCGCCCTCATCGTCTCCACCGTTCTGATGTATGTTTCGGGTATTTCATTTATTACCGGCAGTTTCTCTCCCGGCCCAGCGTCAATCATGGCCTTCTCCGGCCAGTCCCCGTTCATCCAAAAAATGCTCGACTATTACAACATATGGTTTCTCGCTCCGGTCGTTGCCATTCTTGTCGGCAGTTTCTTCGCTCACCGCGACGAATAATAATATACCCTTGCGTTCTCGGGGTACATTTTCTACAATGCACGGGCGTCCAGTAAGGATGTCCCTTGGGGACGGTCTTCGTATAGTACATAGTACATAGTACATTCACATCACGGGCTATTAGCTCAGTCGGTAGAGCGGCTCCCTTTTAAGGAGAAGGTCGTTGGTTCGATTCCAACATAGCCCACCATTAGACACGAACAGCGTGAGTGTCCTGTATCCGCCCCCATATTGGTTTTATATTTTCCAGGAATCTATTTTCCCGACATCGCGAGTTTTGCCTCAATGGCCTCGAGTCTTTTTCCGTGACCCACGAGTATGTCGGATTGTTTCTCCAGGGCTTTATCGAAAATCGGATCTAAATCATCGCGTTTTTTTATACGACCCGCATGGGAGTCTGTCACATGTTGAAGATCATTTTTTGTAGGAAAATCTGCCATTCGTTTTTCGAACTCTTCCCTCGTAAGACATTCTCCGTAAAATTTGAATATCAGTTTTTGCATCTTACGAAGATCTAAACGAGTTGAATTGCGAGAATATATCAATGATTTCTGCGTCGCAAGCGGAGCCACAGCCTCCTCTAACTCAACCTTCGTCGCAAGCGGAGCCACAGCCTCCTCTAACTCAACCTTCGTCGCAAGCGGAGCCACAGCCTCTGAAACTATGCTCTTCACCTCAACCATCACCTTTTCCATCGCTGGAGCAAACCACACCGGGGCGACACCGACATCAGCCGCCACATCTACTAAAACCTTTTTTACTTTTTTCATAAAGAAAAATGTTAGGAAATAAACCATACCGGAAAAAACAAATAAACTTCAAATCAAATCTCTTGTCCTTTCCTATATTTATTCTCATGCTACCACCCCGATCTAACAAAACCCTGACATAAACATTACATTTTCTTGCTATTTTCCTGAAGGACACTGGTGTCCCGGGAGGGATATTCCTTGGGGGATTGCGACCCTGATCCCATTCTTGTTTTTATTTCCCCCTACTCTCGCATGTGATTAACAACCCATTATATTCAGATCGATCAAGCTCCATCGCCAACTCAAAGAGCTCGTCAATGAAATAAGGATCATCTTTTGCAGTCAACATATGCTTTTCATAAAAAACTTGAAATATTGGATGTGTACGAAATCGTTTAACGGCATGATAAAGGTGATTCCAAGTGAGTATACTATAATGATCATTAAGCTCCTTATCATGAGCTTTACACGGATCAAAACACTCGGGCATGCGTCGTTCTTCGCTACGCAGAGCTACCTCCTCGGTGACATTCTCAATAGAAGATTTTTTTCTTTTCATAAAAAGTTTTTTTAAAAAATAAAGATTGGGACTTAGGACTCTACACTCACCGGAAGATTTTTTTCAAACGCTTCTCATTGCACCATCGATAAAATATGGAATAAAAAATGCATATCACGAGATATCATTTGTCACCCGATACACCCTTCTTTTTGTGCCATTTTGAAATGCTATGAAATTGCGCTCCAGCAGGGGTGTCCCTTGGGGGCTATCAATCTCATAGCAAAATGCTAAGGATTTGCTAGCAATACGTTATCACTTCGAAAATGATGCAAGGAGGCACGCCCGGGGATTCTCGAAATGTTCCCCCCGTCTACCCACCGCCTACTCACCACAACTAAAAACAAATAGATAAGCCAAAAACCGCCCTCCGCCTCCCCACTAAACATATACCAGGTAACATTTGCATAAAAAGTCACTACGAAAAATGAAACATTTTGCCCGCTTGAGAGTTCTAACTGTCGAGGCGTGAAACAGAATTTCAAAGCAGAAAGCCACAACAAGCGAGCCAACCTCAAAGCACACTGACTAGTCGGGAAAATTTGACTCGACCTCAAAGCTCAGGTAAAGTACACGCGATTATATTCCAAAAACCAGACAAAGCAGACCGAACCCCAGCACCACGATACGAGATTCACGATTTTTTCGACTACACGTTCATTGAAATCTAGGAACACACCGTCCAAAAGACTAGCTGTCCAAAGACTATATCTCCCCTCGCGAAGAAGAACGACGAGAGACGAAGTGAACACGCTTCTACTCAAAATGTTTGAAAACTATCAAAACGTTTCTCTGTACTACAGTGAAGCATGAGTTGGGCGAAAGGCTCCAAAGCCTCTATACAACACCCAATCTCAACAACCAAGTCTCGTCACAGGACTACCGTCTCGGCGAGCAACCCAATTATATTTATTATTTTTAACTCATTTCGCTATGGATCTCACTACTATGTTGCGAAAACTCCGAAGGAGCATTGCTTCTTTCGCAGTTGTAGCAATCATCGCCAGTCTCTCCGTCGCGTCAGCAGTTTCTGCATTCTCAGATGTCAAGGAGAGTGATTGGTATTTTACCAATGTTCAGGACTTAGTTGATGCAGGAGTACTCGACGGCACAAAAGATATGTTTCACCCTGCTGATAACCTCAACCGTGCTGAGGCAGCAAAAATTGCTGTTCTTGCAGCAGGAGTAGCAGAGGAAGACCTGGTCAATCCAGAGACTCCTAGCTTCTCAGATGTACCTAAGTCTCTTTGGGCTTACAAGTATATCGAAACAGCTAAGTCACTTGGATACGTTTCAGGTGATGCTGGAAAGAAGACCTTCCGCCCAGGCGACAACGTCAACCGCGCAGAATATGCAAAGATGATGTCACTCGCTCTTGAGCTCGAGGAGAATCTTGTAGGTGGCCCACACTTTTCAGATGTGAGCGCATCAGCTTGGTATTACAACGTTGTCGAAACGGCCTACAACTGGTCAGTCGTCAGCGGATACGAAGGTGGTATCTACAAACCTTCTGCAGCCATCAACCGCGCTGAAATGTCAAAAATGACAGTCGCCGCTATGGACCCTACAGAACGTGGAGAGACTCCAGTTGTCCCACCAGTAGTAACTGTTGATTGTGTCAAAACTCCAACAGATCCTAGTTGTGTAGTCGCTCCTCCAGTAGCAGGTTCAGACATCTCTGTCTCTCTTGCTTCCGACACGCCAGCTGCTACAACACATGCTTCCGGAACATCATACAATAATGTTCTCAAGCTTAATGTTACAGCAAGCGCAAGCGGAGATGCTAAGCTTTCAAAACTTACTCTTACTCGTGGTGGTATCTCTGTCGATAGCAATATCGCCGGTGTTGCCGTATTCGATTCAACAGGAAAGAGACATGGTAACTTCCTTACATTCTCAGAGAATAAGGCAGTTGTTGATTTCTCTTCCGATCCAATCGTGGTAGCCAAGGGTCAGACCGCTTCAGTTTCAATCAAGACAAACCTCAACGTAGGTGCACTTTCTGGTACATACCAGATATCTGTTCTAAAGGCTGAGGATCTTGACGCAGCCGGCGGCAAAGTTTCAGGTTCATTCCCAATCACGGGTTCAACCTTCCAACTTGCTAACGGTGCTACTACTGTCGGTACACTTACGGTTGATGCCGTACTCGTACACAACAATGGTGCAAACGATGTAACAGCTGTAAATATCAATCTTGGTACAAAAGACCAGGATATCGCTAAGTTCCGTTTTGCTGCAGGTGCTAATGAAGATGTAAAAATCTCCAAGCTCTCTCTCTACAATAATGGTAACTCAAGCGATGGTGATGTTCAGAACATTCGTCTCGTTGCTGCAGATGGAACAATTCTTTCTACAGTCGCACAGACGAAGAATCGAGACCTTACATTTGATCTTAGCGCAAGCCCATACCTTATCACAAAGGGCAACTCACGAGATCTTACCGTACGTCTAGATGTTGTTTCCGGTTCAACTCGAACCGCTCGTTTTGTTATTCAAAACGACTACGATATTGAGATCGTAGGTGGATCAACCCTATCCGGCCTTCTTGCGACAGCTGCAGCAGGAGTCGATACGGCATTTCCAATAGGAGATTCGATCGGAGCTAGTTGTTCAGGCATTGTAGTCTGTCTCAACAAGATCACGGTCAACTCTGGAACACTTCTCTTCGCTAAATCAAACGATGCTCCTACAGGAAACATCGCAGCAGGTGGTACAAATCTTACGATTGGTAAGTGGGATGTAACCGCTCAGGGTGAAGATATGGAACTTCGAACAGTTTCGGCCGTACTTACCTATGGAACAGTTCCAACGGGATCATTCAAGATCAAGGTTGGTGATGCTACAGTATATAGCTCATCTACATTTACGGCTTCTCCAATGACACAGGCGGTGACATTAAGCAGCTATCCTGTTCTTAAGTCAGGCGTAAAGACAACAATTTCATACGTCATTGACGTAGGATCTTCAACGGCCTCAGGTCAGACATTTGGAGTTTCTATGGACCTTACTCAGGTCAAGAGACTTTCTACGAACGACCTCGTTGATCCAGGTGTAAACGTTACAGCTGCTAATACATTGTCTGTTGCTACAGCCTCTCTCTCATCTTCTAAGAATTCATCATTCAACGACACAACTGTTGTTGCTGGTCTTTCAGATGCTAAGATTGGTTCATACAACTTGAACGCAAGCTCAACAGAAGATGTTACAGTATCAAGCATCACTGTTGCTCTTACAAATACAACGGCAGTATCGAATCTTAAGCTTATGAGTGGTGCTACTCAGTTGGGTACATCGGTCACAACGCCTTCAGCTTCAAACGTCTTCTCAATCTCAGGATTCAAGATTTTGAAGGGCGCTACCGCTACCGTTGACGTCTATTTGACATCAACAAGTGCAGCTACTGGTACTGAGGTATCTTCAGTCACCGCCATTGGTGCTTCTGGAGCCGCTTCATCAGTAACAATCACAGCGACGGGTCTTACAACAACCGGTTCTACGATCACATTCTCTGCAGCAGGAACTTTGACGGTCGCTCTCGACACGACAAATACACCAGTTGCAAAGATCGTTCATAGTGGCATGGTCGATGAATCATTCGCAGCCATTCGTTTGACATCAAATAATGCTGAGGACGTCAAAATCAGCACTATTCAGGTTGTCGGAACGAATAGTGAGAACAGCTTCAAGGATTTGAAACTTTTCGTAGGCGCGACACAGCAAGGAGTAACAACGCAGCTCGTAAGGGGCGTTGCTTCATTCAGCGGTCTTGACCTTATTGTTCCAAAGGATTCAACAGTTACGCTTGTAGTTAAGGGTTCAACCACCACATCTGGTGTTATGAATTCAACAGCTTCTGCAAGCTTCTCACTTGGATACATTGAGGCAACGGGCGTATCTGGTGGTGCAACCATCAAACCTGGAACCACATTGTCAACAGCCTGGTCAGCATCAAACACAGCCCAGACAGCGGGAAATATTACTGTGGCATCAACATCAGGATTCCACGTAGGTGATATTATCTTTGTTCACAGCGATGATGCTTCTGGTGGAGATATTGGTATGGTAACAGCCGAGCCAACCACAACAAGCACACTTAATGTTGCAACAAGAACAGCCCTTACTTTGGGTGCAAACCCATTGGTAGGTAAGATTTCTACAGGTGCAACAGTAACAGGTACAGGAACACCTGTGAAAGCAGGAGCAGCATTCACGATACCAGCAGGATCATCAACGAAAGGATTCTCAGTTGGAGATGCTGTCCTTTATCAGGGTGCTACATTGCCAGCATTTGGATATATTAGCGCTATCGCAGGACCGACCGCCCCAATAGGAACCGACGGAGGAATATTGACCATTAGAAGCATCGTAGCTGACGGTTCAGCAGGTGCTGCAACTCGTGTTTCAAAGGTTGGTACAGATACGCTTTCAACAGGTATCACAGCCACTACAGCACTTACAGCCGCAACTGCTACTGCTACAACAGTCACTTCTACGAGTGGATTCAGCGTAGGTGATGTGGTATTAGTACAGGATACGACTGCAACAGGTTCGATCGGTGTAGTAACTGCTGTTGGTTCAACAACAGGACTTACACTTGGTCTCAGAACTGACGTTACGCCTACAAGCATAACATCAGCTACATTAGTACGTATTGGTGCTGTTAGCCCATCTACGAGTCTTGTAACCACAGTTGGTACAACTGGTAATGCGGTATTGGCATCCACAGCACATGCAGTCACATCTACATCAGGATTTGGAGTAGGTGATGTAGTTATGTCATATGGTACTGCAGGAACTGGTCTTGCTATCTTCGGTGTTGTATCCGAACTTACAAGCGCGGTATCGATGAAAGTTCAATCTGCTGAGGCATCAGGTAGCGTTGCTACACGATGGACACGTCTTCCAGGTGCGGCTTCAGCAAGTAACAGAATTTTAGTACAAGATTCAGAACTCACAGTTTCTGCTAATCCATCATTTGTAGGTGGTAGTACAGCTGGTGGTTCTGGTCAGTCTGTCGGTATGTTTGATCTCAAGGCTGACGGTGATAGAAATATGACCGTATCGAACGTACGTGTGAAGATGGGTGGTTCTAACCTTCCATTCGCATACGTTCACAACTTTGATCTCTATAACGGAGGATCACTCTTGGCTTCTGGAACAAATACAGTTGGATCAACTGTCGCCGATAACGGTACAAATGCAGCTACAGCAGGCGCAACTCAGGTAAAACTTTGTGCAGCCGCTGACAATGCAGGTGCTGCGAATGAATGGGTAATGACAGGTAATGCCGGCGCTGATCTTACAGCTGCTGTGGCGAAGATCAAGGATGGTGATACTATTGTTCTCTTCGGAACATCAGCCATTTACGCAACGTATACGGTTACAGCCGATGCAGCTATTGCAGTTGGCGGCGATCGATGTACCACCCCAAATGCTGCCGATGTAGTGATAGCAGTATCGAATGGTACTCTTGTTGGTGGCCCAGTTGCCGACAACGACACACCTACTCTATATAACTACACGGTTACATTCGGAAGTAATTCAAGCGCTTCATCTCCAGTACTTCCTGCGCAGGTAGTTACTGGCGGCTCAGCATTGACCGTTACGGTCAAGGCCGATACGACTGGCGTTAAGACAGGAATTACGAGTGGTACTACGAATTTCAATGTTAAACTTGATGGTGTCGCTGGTCCAGCATCAACTGACACAAACAGCGTTACATGGACATATACTCCATCTAATGGAACTTCCATCACGCCGATTTCCGTTTCAGACAGCTACCCTGTAGCTGCTCCAACGCTCGTCTTCTAATACTGAATTCGTATAGCGAAGAGTTTTGGCTTTTATATAGCCTAGATCAAGACCCCGTCCGAAAGGACGGGGTCTTTTTTTTGATATTCAAAGATAAAAAAGACTGGAGTGAACATTGCACTTTATGGTATTCTCATCGGCGCAGAGAGATTGATAAGCGTATCCTGCAATTAATATCACTTATAACCAAACATACTGATGAATGCAAAAAATAGGAATCAAGTATTGGGCACTGTAGTCGCTATTCTCGCTATTATCGGCATAGCATGGGCAGTAATGGCCGGAGTCGGTCAGCCGGGAGTAAAAGAACGGATACAGATGAGTGAGCAGATCAAGGAAGGATCAGTAGCACCCTACTACAAGACAACACCGCCAACTTCAGGCGCATATTATCCATCTGCGGCAAACTGCAGAATTTACGATACGGAATTACCTGTTCCCCAGTTCGTACACAATCTGAGAAACGGAAATATTGTGCTCTTGTACAAGAGGGCTATCGATTCGACAACATGGGGCAAGATTCGCACGCTTCAGGATACGCTTGCCAACAGTGGTTGGTTCCTCGCCGCGCCATATGAGAATATGACAAAAAAGCTCTCTATTGTTGCATGGGGATGGCATCTTGACCTCGACGAGTATGACGAGAGGCAGATTATGGATTTCTATGACTCACATAAGGAGCAGGGAATGGAACACACTCCATGTCTTGTGGAGAAATCATTCCCGCCAAAGGCACAGATTACGTCGCCGGGGATACCCTCAGTAACGGCCGTTCCAGTAAAATGATACAATAGTATGATAAAATACTAACCCATATAACTATCAATAGTATGAAAAATCCCATCAAGGCTTGGCTCACAAAACTAAATATCCTTGCGAGAATGAAGCATCCGACTACCCGTCCGAAACTCACCCTGAAAGAGTGGATCAAAAACAATATCAAACGTATTTTAACGGTAGTATGCGCGATGATTGTTGTAGGCCTAGCGATTTTTGGTATACCAAAAATCGCTGCGCAATATGATACATATGTAAATATTCCCCAGCACTTCACGGCACAGGAGCGTGATCAGGTTATCACGCGATTAAGCGATATTCGTAATTCTCCGGAGAAGGGAAAAAATAACGCAGGCATGTATAATAACATAGGTATTCTCAGGGGTGGCGTGAAGGACTACGAGGGAGCTATTAGGGCATTCAAAACAGCCAGGGCTCGTAACCCGGAAGATTCACGTTTTGACCGCAACATGGGGATTACTTATACGTATATGGGGGACTATAGTAATGCCGAAAAAGCATTTTTGCATGCCATGGCGCAGGAGCCAAAACGGCCTGAGTTCTGGCTGGAATTAGGGGAACTCTACACATACTACGAACAAAATCCGGTAAAGGCAAAACTTTTCTACCTTCAGGCTCTCGAGAAGAATAGTGAGAATATTGAAATTCTCAAATCATACGCTAATTTTTCTCAGAATATAGATATGGACTTCCATGAAGCTTCTAAGTATTGGACAATTCTTTCAGAAAAAGATCCGATTAACAAAAACGACTATCTCAAGAATGCCGCCGACGCACAATCAAGAATAAAATAAAATAAATGAGGAATTAGGATAGGGACATTTATATGATATCTTGCTTTTTAAAGCTAGTGTCGTTAAAATCTAGCAAAGAACTTTTATCTCCTTACTTCTCACTCATGCTCAAGAAGCTCACGTCTCGACTATGGCTGGCCATTCCAAGTGTGGCTGCTATGATAGTATTCTCATCAGCAGCTTACGCTGCGCAAACAGGTAGTGTATGGCTCGACGGTGCAGCGGCAACATTTAACGTAAATGGTATCGCGTTGACGATTAGTGCTGAATCAAACGCTACGAGTGTTATCGTTGGCGAAACAACCTTAAGTGTGGTGACAGGTGCAGGCGATACGTTTACCGTAACATCAGGAGGCAATTACGAAATGGCAACAAATAGCCCCACGGTGAAACTCTCATGCTTGGGTACAAGCACGCGAATCATTGTACCTGCAAGTACAACGATAGTCATTTCTCCATCAGGAAGTACGCCAAACTGCAGTGCAGGTTCATCTGCCGGTTCAGGTGGAGGAAGCTCGGGATCTTCATCTCCGGCTCCATCATCACCTGCAACCCCTGCAACTCCAGCGGTTCCTGCTACGCCGGGAGTCACTCCAGCAACCCCAGCCGTTCCAGCCACTCCTGCTACCCCTGCAACCAAGATTGTGATAGATCTCCCTCCAATCAAAGGAGCACTCGAGGTTCAGGAAGTCACATTACCAACAAGCGGAAAAATAGCAGCGAAGACAAATTTGGTGAATGCAACAGGCGACGTTTCGATTGAGCTTGCAAAAAATGTAAAATTGACAGGACTAAAGGCAGGACAGACATTACAGGCTCCCGTAGAGACAGATCCTGCAACCGTGAGCGTAGTGAAGGCAACCGGATTAAAGAAGAAAAGTGTTGTAGCCGCCTATGATCTTGATACCGACGCCGTAAAATCAAGCAAGACGGTAAAAATCCAGGTCGCCCTCGGCACAATGGCCGATACAAAAGGCCTGAAGGCATATCTTCTCGATGAGAAAACCGGCAAGACAAAAACGGTACTCGGAAGCTTCAGCAAGAAGACAGGTGTTTTCACCGCTCGCACGAAATATCTCGGTGGTTTCACTCTCGTCTTCACACTTCCGACACCTGTAGCGAAGAAGTAGCCTAGAGTCAAAAATAATGCTTCTGAAAAGTACACATATTAATTATTTATTACCCTCTAATCCCTCTCTCCATGTTGCACTCCTCCAAAAGGAAAATTGCAGTGTCCATCTTGGCACTCACAACCATCTTGGCCTCCACGCAGAGCGCCTTCGCCGCTCTCACGATCGGCGCAACGTCAATTGCTACTGATGGTGCCTTCTCTCTAACATCCACCGCGGGATCCGCTGGCGCATTCGTCATTACAGCGGGTTCAAGCGCATCCGCTACGGGTGGCGCAGTAACCATTACAGCTGGCGCAGCAACAGCCGCCAATAATATAGGTGGCGCATCTTCACTTATTGGTGGAGCAGGTCAGGGTACAGGCGCTGGTGGCGCTATCGCCGTCACATCAGGTGCTTCAGGCGCGGGTGCTACGGGTAATAGTGGAGCCGTCGTTGTGTCATCTCCAAGTGCAGGTTCAACTGCAGGTTCATCCGGAGCCGTAACGCTTCAGTCCGGAGCGGCAACGACAACAGCAACTCCAGGTCTCGTTTCTATCACTGCAGGGGCAGCTGGTACAGATGCTCCCGGTGGTGCAGTTACGATAACGACAGGCGCCGGTGGAACCGCCGCGGCTGCAGCTAGAATCGGTGGTGCACTGACGATTAATACTGGCGTAGGTTCAACAGGAGCAGCTACTATCGATGGTGGAGCCGGTGGTGCTAAAACCATAACGCTTGGAAATGGTGGCGTAAGCGGTATAACAAATAAAACTTCAGGAAAAGGTGGAAGCTATACATTGACAACTGGTAATGGTGGTGCTGCAAATGCAACAACTGGTACTGGTGGTGCTGGTGGTGATGCAACTATTACTGCAGGTAACGGGGGAGCAAAAGGTACGGGCACAGCTCAGGGTGCTGCCGGTGTAATCAGTCTTCTATCTGGTAATGCAGGTGTTGATACAGGTACTGATACTGCAGGTGGAAACATCTCAATTGCAGTTGGTGCCAACTCAGCGACTGACGCAGTAGGAAAGAAAACAGGAGCGGTTATTATCGGCAATGCTGTCGCTGGTTCAGCTTCCCACTTAAGATCAGCTCAAAATACTGTTCCCGTAGTTACTTCATCAATCGGTGGTAGTGGCTTTAGTTGTACTGCTGGAAATGGAGCAGGCAGCTGTACTGATATGCGAGGCCAGATGAGGTTTACCAACGCTGTTGACCAAGGAGTTATAACTCTTACTTTCAACAAGGCTTATACTGCAGCTCCTGTGTGTGTTATTACTCCAGCAGATGCTTTTACTGCAACTGATTTTTTCCAAGGAACAATTAAGCCGACGATTGCTACTTCGACACTTTTAATGTCGATTACTCCAGCAGCCAACTGGGCAGCTACTGCGAAGGTTGTCAATTACGTCTGTATTGAATAGTAGATATGTAAAATGATTTAAAAAAGTCACCCCTTACGGGGTGACTTTTTTTTGGCTTAATGGAAAATTTTGTGGGCTGTTAAGTGTGTTCCAGTAGATAGTGAAGCATTTTTCTCCACCTTTGTGTTGTTAGACCACGATGGATGCCTAATTTTGCCTTCCAATGAGAGAAGGATCCATCACAGGAGTTAGTGGTGGATGGAATGTGTAACTCAGGAAAGTCTTGATGGGTAAATAACCACGGGATATTTCTCATCAGTGAGCCATGCGCACTGCGTATGCGACGATGGGTATACCACCATCTCTTACTCGTAGGATGGGATGTTTTTGCTTTCAGAAACTCATGCCATGCTGCCAGATCTCGTTGCAATCCAACTCGATCCGTTCGCGTTACTGTGGGCTGCTATGCGGCGTAATTCTTGTCCTGCTGCGAGTTTAGGGCGAGTAGGGAGATAGGCGGTGAGATTGCGTAAAAAGAGCTCATAGGTGAGAATACTTTCGGTCTCTATTTCTCTCCACAAAAGATTCCTTCCTTCTGCGCGTGCAATCAATACACCATCTCGACGACTAAAGAACGTGGCATCGATCACGAGATTCACCGCGTGCCAGGGCACGCGGATCTCTCCTGTTACGGCTGCATATCCATCAAAACGTTTTTGGATCGTACGACCACTGAGCCCATACTCATCACTAAGATTGTTGGGTGTCTGCCGTTTTTCTGTGTACTGAACATATGCTTTTTTGACCCAATCAGCTTTGTGCGTCACCTCACCTCCCCATCGACACCGGCATGATTGGCATTTTTTTATCATACAGAAAATATAAGAGGATTTGCTCTTATGCTAGCACAAAAGAAGCATTTCTAGCCCCCAAAATTTTCCATTAACTCAAATTTTCCATTAAGCCGAAAAATATAATCTAAAAAAGAGGCGGAAACTCAGGCCATTGACCTGAACATACACCTCTTCTGAACTTGTAATGTCCCTACTTCTTCTCCTCAGCCTTCGCTACAAGTGCTACTGGATTCACATTCAGTCCGGACAACTTCCACTCCCACATATACTCATAGGTAAGCTCGAACTGGACGTCGTTGAGGGCGTTGAGGTAGTGACCCTTTACGGAAACAGTCCCGTTTGGGTTGACCGTTGGAGAGCCTGCATCAAGTGAAAAAGTTTCATCATTCGCCGAGGTGATATTGTGTTTCTCTTTGCGGAAATCAGCGAGAGATTTCTTGAAGTTTTTGAACTTCACCGTCTGGCGAACCGTCTTGGCCATGGCGTTGTACAGACGTATATAGGATCGATTTTTGATCGTCTTGCGGATGAGGGCGAGGTCGGACTTGATAAGCGCATTCTGAGCATCACCCTTTGGGAAAAGTTTGAGTAAGAGCTCAGGGCTGAGCGTCTCGGTAATGGAGTCGATAACGTATGAAGAGTCTTTCGGCGAAAGAGTAAATGTAACCGCACGCACCACACCATCAGCTCCGGTAAATTCACCAGTCACTACATCGAATCCTGCCGTTTTCGTCTCGTCTCCAACCCACTTCTTACTCTCGAAGTCGACTAGTCGCGTGGCGGTAATCATTTTTTTGAACTCCTTCATCGGCATATTTTTTCTGAAACCCTCGGTAGTATTTTTATAAGCCTGATCGAAATATTTGACCTTCAAATTCACGAAAAACACCTCCATGAAATTCTGAATATGCTCAGAAACGGGCACGAGTGTTGCGGCAGCGGGCTGAGTAGTCGTCGGAGCTACAACGGGATTAACGGCAGGGGGAAGCACATCCGCGAGCGCGAGCGTTGGTAACATGCACATGCTTACACCGACAACGGTCGACAAGAGAGAGCGTCTATTCATAAAAATAATGTTAAAGAGTAGATGAAAAGGCTCCAACACCCTATCACGGAATTTCGACTACCCAAATAAAAAACATTTTACATTTTACGAAACATATTTTCTTAGACACATCGAAGCAAGACTTCTAGTATGGTAGCAACTATTTCTCAAAGAAATAATTATATTATTCCCTAATTCCCCACTCCTTATGTTACAAAACAAAAGGTCCCGATCTAGTATCGGGAAAATTACGGTGTCCGTCTTGGCGCTCGTAAGTATCTTCGGATCCACGCAGAGCGCATATGCCGCTCTGACGATCGGAGCAACGTCCATCGCTACCGATGGCGCATTTTCTCTCACGTCCACCGCAGGATCTGCTGGTGCGTTTGTCATTACGGCAGGATCAGCCGCGGCTGCTACGGGTGGCGCAGTAACCATCACGGGTGGTGCGGCAACAGCAGCTAATAATATTGGTGGTGCATCATCACTCGTTGGTGGTGCAGGTTTTGGATCACAAGCAGGTGGTGCGGCCATTCTCACGGGTGGCGCAGGTGGAGCAACAGGCGCAGGTGGAGCATTGACACTCACATCAGGCGCAGGTGGCGCAACATCAGGTGCATCAGGCGCGATTAATATTGCATCAGGAATACCTACGGCAACAGGCGCTGGTGCCTCAGGTGCTGTAACATTGAATTCTGCAGCAGGCGCAACATCAGCAACAGCTACTGCGGGCGCATCAGGCGCTCTGACTATTGCAGCAGGAGCCGGTGGTGCGAGTTCATTTGGAACCGGTACGGGTGGTGCTTCGGGTGGTCTTGTCTTTACGCCGGGCGCAGGTGGCGCATCTACGGCAGCAGGAGCACAGGCGAATCCGGGTGGCGCGGCAGGAAGTTTCACGATCAATGCAAGCGTTGGCGGAGCTGCATCTGGAACGGCGAATACTCCAACAGGTGGAGTAGGAAGCGCATTTGCATTCACAGGTGGCGCAGGTGGCGCATCTGCCGGAGCAACAGGCATTGGCGGAGCCGGTGGAGGATTCACCGTCTTGGCAGGTGCGAGCGGACTTGGTGCTGCAACTGGCGGAGCCGGTGGAGCAATTTCACTCACGGCAGGCGCAAGCACTCTTGCGATTAAAGGAGGAAATTCATCTCTCATCGCAGGTCAAGGTGGAGCAACGGGCATTGGTGGCGATATCGTCGTCACCGCAGGTGCCGGTGGTACATCATCGGGTGCCGGTGGTCAGGCAGAAGTAAAGGCTGGCGCAGGAACAGCAAGTAACAGCGCCGGTGGCGGTGCTAAATTAACGGGTGGCGCTGGTTCTGGTTCAAGCGCAGGTGGTGCAATCACGATTGCATCAGGTGCTGCAGGTGCAACGGGTGGCGCCGGTGGCAACGTGAGCGCAACAGCAACGGCAGGTGATAACGATACCGCAGGTGGTAGTGGTGGAGCTGCATCTCTCATTGCAGGTGCAGGTGGAACCGCATCAGCAGGTGCAGGTGGAGCAGGTGGTTTGCTTACGCTCACGGCAGGTGCTGGTAATACGGGAGCAGGTGGTAACGGTGGTGCCGCCGGAGGCGTTGCTCTTACGACAGGTGTCGGAGGAAATGCAGACTTAACAAATACAGGTGGAGCAGGTGGCGCACTCGGTGTCACATTTGGCGCCGGTGGAACAACGGCAACAGGAACAGGTGGAGCCGGAGGCGGAGTCTCGTGGACAGCAGGCGCCGGTGGCGCTCCAAGCGGTGCAGGTACCTCAGGTGTCGGTGGAGGATTTAGTATCACGGGCGGCGCAGCTGGTGTCGGTTCGGCAACTACGGGAGCATCCGGTGGTAATATTGTACTCACCGCCGGTGCAAGTTCCGTTGCAGTTGAGGGTGGTGGAATTATGGTCACGGCAGGCCAGGGCGGCGCATCAGGTGTCGGCGGTCAAATAGCTATAATAGCCGGTGCCGGTGGGTCTGCATCGGGTGCCGGTGGTCAAACAGAGGTAAAAGGTGGAGCTGGAACGTTAAATAGTGCAGGTGGAGCGGCGAAACTAACAGGTGGAGCGGGAAATGGTACAGGAAACGGCGGTGCCATTACGATCGCCTCAGGCGCAACAGGCGTAGGAGCGACTGGCGATTCCGGTGCCATCACGATATCTACTCCGACAGCAACGTCTACAACAGGAGCAAGCGGAGCGCTCACGATATCAACCGGAAATGCCACGGATACAGCTACAGCTGGTGCAATCGCTATTACCGCAGGAAATAGTGGATCTGCTGCAAATGGAGTAGACGCAGGTACAGTGACGATAACAGCCGGTGAAGGAAATAATAGTCAAGCTGGTGGAGCGGCGCAATTGATTGGAGGTATTGCAAAAGCTGGCACGGGTGTAGGTGGAGCCGCAAGTGTGGTAGGTGGTGCTAAAATCATTACTGGCGCCGGCACAGGTGGTGCAGCGAATCTCACGGGTGGAGCAGCCTCAGCCGCTGCAAGTAATACAGGTGGAGCTGCTAATGTAACAGGAGGAGCCGCTGCGGGTTTCACAGGTAACACAGGTGGCGCAGTGAATATCGCAGGTGGTGCAGCTACGACAGCAACAAGCACGGGTGGCGCTGTGAGCATTAGAGCTGGTGCCGGTTCAGGTCCTGCGACAAATGGTGTTGTTACTATTGGTGATTCAAATACGCTTCGTATTAGCGTCGGCGCCGTCGGCGCCATGGAGGTACGCCCAGGTAATGCTGTTCGAGCGACAACTCAGTTTGATGCAGTATCAGGTACTACCGGTGCCACATTGACAAACGTTGTGGGATTAAGTTTTATACTTGAGGCTGGACGCAAATATATTATTCACGCTAAATTATTTACTGCCAGTACGGCGAATAGTGGTTTGAAGCTTGGTTTTGGCGGTACAGCTACGGCAACTTCATTAATCGGAGAAGCTAAGTACTATAATGCAGCAACATTAAACGCTTCAAATCAAATAACATCCTTAACGGGATTTGCCGGTACAACTACGGTGAACGACTCTGCTGAAATTTGGGCGGAGATTGTAGTCAATGCAGCCGGAACATTCACCATTCAGGCAGCTCAGAACGCAGCTCACGTTGACACAACTACAGTAAAAATTGGATCATTTGTGATTATTGAAGATGTGATATAAGTTGCTACTTCAATGTAAGAGTGAAACAAAATCCCCCCTGCTTAACGGCAGGGGGGATTTTTAAATAAACAAAATTAAAAAATCTGATATACTCATCTCGCAGGTAAAAAATTTCATGAACAAACCCTTGAATGCTGCTGAAGACGTCACGGTTGCTGGAGATACTGGTACGACCATGAAAGGCAATCTTTTTATTCCTTCAAATAACGCTACAAGTGATTGGGCGGTTGGTATGTTTAGAGCCGTTAATACAGGTTCAAATACATTTGATGTGTATCGAGTTGGCTAATAGCTTTCTATTCTGGCTCCATGGTGAAAACATGGAGCCAGCCTGAAGTTTATTCATCCCTAATTTGATTCCTCTTCAGAAAAACCAACATGGCGTCATGAGCAAATTTTTGTAAAACATTTCAACAAGCTCTATGTCATCACAAATGGCGCCATCAAAAATAACGACTTTGAATTATTCTGGAGAAGTTTGAAATTTATTGAGCCGAAAATTTGATTTTAGACTTGATGAGTCATGGGCCTGAGATTTTTGGAGTGATATCATCCGCATTTACGGTGGTCATTTAGAAATATATGGCAATGATAAAATATCCGACTACTCAAACAGAGTATATTTTATTTTTCTGAATAGTCGGATTCTTGGACGTGTGAAAGAGAGGCGGTTAATATGGGCAGACAAAACATTTCATATCCCCTAATTCCCCACTCCCTATGTTGAAAAACAAAAGGTCTCAGGTTAGCATCGGGAAGTTTGCGGTGTCCGTCTTGGCACTGACAACTCTCCTGGCATCCACACAGAGCGCGTATGCCGCTCTCACGATTGGAGCAACGTCCGTCGTCAGCGATGGCGTATTATCATTGACGAGTGGCGCCGCAGGCGCCATCACAATCACTGGTGGAGCCAGTACGAGTGCCACGACCGGAACGGTTGTGATCACTGGTAGCGCAAACAGCGCAGGCGCAGGAGCGTTAGTCTCCCTCACAGGCGGAGCGGCAACCGCTGGCACAGGCGCCGGTGGCGCATCATCCCTTGTCGGAGGAGCAGGTTTTAGTTCCGGTAATGGTGGAGCAACATCCGTAACCGGTGGTGCCGCAGGTGCAACGGGTATAGGTGGTGCAATGAATGTCACTTCAGGCGCAGGCGGTGCAACATCGGGTGCATCTGGTGCGGTAACGATTGCATCAGGTACTCCAACAGATGGTACGTCAGGTATTGTCTCTCTCGGATCAGCCACGGCAGTCGGTACAAACCGAGCATCCGGTGCTGTTACGATTTCTACGGGCAACGCAACAGGAACGGCAACAGCTGGTGCCGTAAATATTACCGGCGGAAATGCAAACGCAT
Organism: uncultured Candidatus Peribacteria bacterium; assembly: GCA_964356305.1. Classification (GTDB taxonomy): domain Bacteria; phylum Patescibacteriota; class Gracilibacteria; order UBA1369; family UBA12463; genus CALREA01. The sequence continues at coordinate 5,995 of CAYHGS010000014.1, read as the reverse complement.
CTGCTGACGGTTCTGACGCTGGTGCAGTCAATGTTACCGGCGGTACAGGCGGTGGAGGAACCATTGGTGGTCCCATCACGATTACTGGCGGTACAGGCGGCAGCTCAGGCGGTGAAGGTGGTTTAGTGACAATTCGAGGTGGTGCGACCGGCACGAACGGGAGCAGTGGAGATATAGCTATCGCTACGACAGCTTCTGGAGCTGGAGCCACGGGCATTTCAGGAGAAATCACAGTGACGACCGGTAGCTCTGCGGCAACAAATGGTGATGCAGGTGGTATTACACTTACGGTCGGTAACGCAACAGGAACAGGTGCCGCTGGAAAAGTTATTCTCACGGCAGGTAGTGCCGCAGCAGGTGCTAATGCGGCTACTGATGCGGGCGATATTGATATTAATGCAGGTACAGGCGGCGGTGCATTGGCCGGTGGTGATGTCTTTGTTGATGCCGGTCAAGGTGGCGCAACGGGAATTGGCGGTACGCTCAATCTCACATCCGGCGCTGGTGGTGCAACATCCGGCGCATCAGGCGCGGTGACCATTGCATCAGGTGGAACGACAGATGCCGCGACAGGTATCGTTATGCTTAAATCAGGAAATGCCACCGGTACAAACCGAGCTTCAGGTACGGTGACCATTCAGGCAGGTAACTCAACCGGCACGGCCGCTCCGGGTGACCTGACGATAACGTCCGGAACATCAACGGGTGCAGGTGGTGGCGGAGCAATTGCTATTATAGGTACGGCGGCCGGAACAGCAACGGCGGCCGGCGCAAACGGCGGATATGTGGATATTTCAGCAGGTAACGGCGCAGCCGGTTTTGCCGGCGCGAATGCCGGCGGAACCGGTGGAGGTATAATTATTTCCAGTACAGGAAATGGTGGTGCGGGTACGGGTGTTGCGAACGGTGGAGACGCAGGTATGTTCGAAGTAATGCCTGGCACTGGCGGAGCAACGGTAACCGGTACGGGCGGAGCTGGCGGCGGCGTCATGTTAGCGTCCGGTATTGGTGGTAGTGCAACAGGCGCCGGCTCTGGCGGCTCTGGCGGAGGATTTTCGGTGACAGCTGCATCAGGCGGTGATAATGGCGGTGTTGGAACGACTGGAGCCGGCGGTTCGATATCTCTGCTTGCCGGCAGTGCAGGTACAGCAGGAATAGGTGGAGTTTCAGGTGTGGCAGGTACGGTAACGATTACTGCTGGCAATGCGGGTAGTGGCGCAAACGGCGGTAACGTAGCAGGTGGCGCAGTGAGTATCACTTCAGGAGAAGGTCGCGGTAGTGCCGCAGGTGGCGCAGTGAATATTACGGCAGGTGACGCAGGCGCAACAGGCGCAGGTGGTGCAGTGAATATTACAGGTGGTGCGCAGACATTAACCGGTGCGTCCGGTGCGGTTACTATCCTCTCGGGAACTCCAACGTCAGGTGGCTCAGGCAACATGCGTTTTGAAAGTGCGGACGCAGTAGCAGGCAATAACGCTTCCGGATCGGTGACAATTAAATCAGGTGCCGCAACGGGCACTGCAACCGCAGGTGCAATCGCTATTACCGCTGGAAATGCTGCAGCCTCGGATGGCGCAGCAGATGCTGGCACGATCACCCTCACCGCAGGAACCGGAGGAACAGGAAACTTCGCCGGTGGTAATTCTTCTGTCATCGGTGGTGCTGGTGGTACAGGCGGCACAGTGGGCGTTGGTGGAAAAGCAAAATTAACTGGTGGTGCTGGTGGTATCCCCGCGGCTGCAGGCAATGGCGCGGCCGGTGGAGCAGCAGATGTAACAGGTGGAGCTGGTGCGGTAGATAGCGGTGCAAATGTCGGCGGTGCCGGCGGGGCAGCGAATATTACCGGTGGAGTAGGCGGAATAGGAGATGTTGGTGGTGCCGGTGGTGCAGTAAATATTACCGGTGGTGCCGCAGCAGCTACGGATGGTAATGGCGGTAACATTATTTTCACAGGAGGAGCAGGGAATGGCACAGGTCTGGGGGGTATGATCGTGAACCGAAGTCTTGCTACGATTAATCAGGGGGCACCTACAGCAAAGACGGTATCGGCGACGCTCACAACGTTTGAGGTATATGCTGGCATCATTACCGTCAATCAGGCGGGAGGAGTCCCATCGGCTCAGACACTACCTCTCGCAACTGCTATGGATACAGATTTTGCCGCGATGACAACGAATGACGCTATTGATATTTCAATCATCAATACTTCAACCGTTGATGCTGAAGACGCTTCAGTCCTCACAAATACAGGATGGACGCTCGTCGGAAACATGGATTTTCCTGCCTACAGTGCGGCAGGTAGCTTGAACTCCTCAGGTACGCTTCGTCTTCGTAAGACAGGCACAGGAGCCTGGACAGCATATCGAATTCGATAAGTGATTTCTTGAATTTTAAAAGGCCGCCCCGATCGGGGCGGCCTTTTTATTGTCAATCTTCCGCGACAGAAAAATAGGCTTAATGGAAAATTTTGGGGGCTAGAAATGCTTCTTTTGTGTTAGCACATAACCGAAGATGTGCCTGCATTTTACTCTTGCATAATTGTAACAAAAATGATACAATTAAAAAAAAGATATTCATCAGTAATGATCGTCAAATATGAAGCAAATCCCCATCAAAAATCAGCTCACACCGAGGCAGAAAGTCATCTATATGATGCTGCAAAAGCGGCAGAATGTCACCAATAGGACACTTGTGGCAAAATGCGCTGAAAAATTCGGGAATATCTCACGCGTAACAATCGTGAGAGACCTGAATGATCTTGTGAGGATGCGCTATGCGATTAGGCATGGACGTGGAAGGGGGGTGACATACGAGGCGCAAAAAAAGACCGTAACGAAGATGCGGAAACAGCACATTCCTCTTTTTCTCAAAAAATACTTCTGGGATACGGACATGTCAAAATTATCACTCACAAAACACGCCACCTACATCATCGAGAGGATTCTGGAATTTGGTGACAAAAACGCGGTTACATGGCTTCGAGAGACATTTTCCGAAAGAATGATTATCTCGGTACTGAATCAAACACGTCGAATTTCCGATAGGAGCCGGAATTTTTGGAAGCTCATATTTTCACATCATAACTTTTTACCGTCATGCATCAGGAGGTCCTCGAAAAAAACACAGGAAAAAATCTGGAACTACTAGGAAGATCAAAAATTCCAGATAACTTTTACCTTGCCGGCGGGACGGGTCTCGCGCTGTTTTTTGGTCATCGAATGTCCATCGATCTGGATTTTTTTTCATCAAAAAAAAACGACAACGAACACATCGTCCGAGAGCTCAAGCAGATGGGGGATTTCGAGGTGGAGACGCTGGAAGACAGAACGTTGCATGGAATTTTTAAAGGGACGAAGGTAAGTTTTATACACTACCCCTATGAGATGCTTAAGAAGACCCATGCGTTTAACGGAATTCAAATTGCCGATCCGATCGATATAGCCTGTATGAAAATCAGCGCCATTTCTAGTAGGGGAACAAAAAAAGATTTCGTGGATATGTATTATCTTATGCAAAAATGGTCACTTCCCGAAATTATAACCTATTTCGAGGAAAAATATGCAGCTATTGGGTACAATATGATGCACATTCTCAAAAGTTTAAGCTATTTCGCCGATGCTGATGAAGATCCGGATCCCATATTTCTCGATAAAGATCATCCGTCATGGATTATCGTAAAAAGAACACTACAACGTGAAGTTAAAAAACTGGTATAATATCCGCACATGCAACCTCTCATCTCCCTCGTCATCATTGGCTACAACTCGAAGAAGTTCCTCAAGACATGTTTCGACGCGATACTTGCGCAGACCTATCCAAACCTTGAACTTATTTTTATTGATAATAATTCTTCGGATGATTCGGTGGAGTGGACGAGACAGGCATATGCATCTTATCTACTTGAAGGGTCGGAAAAGAGAATTACGGTCATAAAAAATGCCGACAATATCGGATACACCGGCGCAGCAAATCAGGGCATACGCATGAGTAAGGGCGAGTACGTTGTTATTACGAATCCTGATATTATTTACACCTCAGAATATTTTGAGAAGGCGATTGCACGTATGGAGGGTGATGAAAAAATCGCGGCGCTTACGGGAAAAGTAGTGAAATATGATTTTGAAAAAGAGAATGAATCGGGCTCTCATGGTGCACCGACGAATCTCATCGACACGGTCGGACTCGCTATTTTCCGTAGCAGGCGAGTAATTGATGATGGTCAGGGACTTGTGGATGATGGAAGGTTTGACACCGATGTGGATAAGGGCGGCCACCAAGTATTTGGTATATCCGGAGCATGTCCTATCTATCGCAGGACGGCACTGGACGACGTGAAATTGACCGTAGACGCGCCCGACGGCGGGGAGGAGTCCGAATACCTCGATGGGAATTTTTTCATGTACAAAGAGGATGTAGATCTTTCCTGGAGGTTCACATTATTAGGATGGAAGTGTTGGTATGATCCTAGAGCAGTCGCCTATCATGGCCGCGGAACGGGAGTGAAAAAACGTTTCACGGTCGGGCAAATGGTGAAGGAGCGTGATGGGCTTTCCCCGTTTCAAAAAACATATTCCTATCGAAATCATCGCCTGATGCAGCTGAAAAACGAACTCTGGGGAAATTTCTGGCATGATTTTTTCTACATTGCCGCACGCGAAATCGGCTCTCTCGTGTATGTAACGTTCCGCGAACCCTACATCTGGAAATCCATCTGGCAGATGATTAAACTTATTCCATCTACACTACGGAAACGCCGCCAAATCATGGCACGCGTCGAGGATCATTGGAGGCATCGGGGAGGAATGCGCGCAGCAGCGCGCGAAATGCAACAGTGGTTTGTAGAGAAGTCGAGATACGTGGAATAGAAACACGAGGCGCCAGACGCGAGTTTTTATATAGTATATATAATCCTTAGTATTTTTATGGAGATGTATTCTTGAAGGAATGGATAGCTCTTCTTGGGTGATAGATTATTATCGTAAAATATGTCATAGTAATCTTATAATTGAAAAACTGGCATTTTTAAAGCTGAAAGTTTCGGCGCCGAAATTACAGACCAAAACAGATAGAACATAAAAGTCAACAAAAAATTGATGAATTGAAATTGAATTCACAATTGAAGATATACAGAAGCATTTTTATTTCCCCAGCCCAGCCGCCCTCGTATACGCCGCGCGAATTGCCTCATCGATAATCCCCTCAACATTTTTTTCATCAAAAACATGAATAGCCTGCTCGGTTGAACCGCCTTTTGAGGCGACCTTTAAGCGCATTTCCGATGGATCAAAACTACCGCCTACTCCAGCCTGAGGGCCAACAGCCATCGCACTCGCCCCCTCGAACGTCTGAAGTGTAAGCGCCCGCGCAACCGGCGCATCCAATCCAATCGCAACGCCCGCGGCGATCATTTTTTCCATAAAATACCAAACATACGCCGGTCCACAGCCACTAATCGCCGTTGCCATATCGATTTCATTTTCTGAACCAACTTCATGCGCACTTCCAATGCTTCCCAGGATTTTTTTCACCAAAATTTTCATCGTTTCATCTTTCACGTCGGCATACCAAACTGTAGTACTTTTCCCAATCGAAGCCAGTAAATTCGGCATCACGCGCACAACCTGTTCACACGCCAACCATTCAACTAACGACGCCAACTTCACGCCGGCCGCAATGGAAATAACCACGCACTTCCCCGGAAGATGTATGGAAATATCACGGCAGGTCTGTTCCATATCAGCAGGTTTCACAGCCAAAATAACCACATCAGCATTATCAACAGCATCGAGATTATGTGAGGTTGTAACAATTTCCAGCGAATGAAATGCGAGATGTTTTTCTACATTTTTTTCACTTACCACTAACTCGAAATCCCCTCCGCTAAAGTGCCGATGAATTCCTCGTGCAAATGCCTCCCCCATATTTCCACCGCCAATAATTGCAATTTTCATAGTTGCATTGTAGCGAAACGCGCGGCTCACGCAAAGACTTTATA
>CAYHGS010000013.1:14600-34908 GCA_964356305.1 uncultured Candidatus Peribacteria bacterium | reverse complement strand
TAGAGTCGCAGTGGCCACGACGACAAACCATACCTTTCAAATTCGAAAATTACGATATATCTTTAGATGATAACGATATCGCATGCGAACTAACGTGGCGGATGTACTACGGCTCCGAGCTCGCTACATCAATTCTCGAAGTGAGAGAAAAAGCTGAAAAATATATATGAAACCATTTACACCTCAAGAACGACTCGTAATAAACGGGAAACCGATCATCATCGATAAACATATTCACAGCGGCTATGGCACGCAAGTATATCGCGCGAAAACGGAGGTAAACGTCTTGATTATTACAGATTAAGATTAGATATGGAATACCGCCGAAGCCCAATATGGCCATTCCCTAACACAAAAGAAGAAATACGAAGACAACTTCTGAAAATTTTCCCTGAACACGCTCGAAGTATTCATGGTTTATTGAATTTTATATTCAGCTGCCTCAAAACAAATCATCTCAAACGTCCACAATCTACGAAAGAAATGAGTCAGATTCTATGGGATACCGGTAATATAACAGAGATATAATATTGTAGCCGACACTATCTACGAGGTATAATAGGGGAAATCCTAACCTCATTTTATGAAAAAAATTTCTCTCGCAATGCTGTTTACGATATCACTTTTCGTTTTGAACGCCTGCACCGCGCAAAATGTCGCAGTGGTACAACCAACAAGCCCATCAACGGCTCCTGTAGCCATTTCAAGTGAAATTACCGCTCCTCCTCTCGATGAGCAGCCACAAGCACTTGCCCCAAAAACAACCGTACAGAAACCTGCTACCAAGACAATCACTCCGGTAAAAACCACAACCACCAAACCTGCTGTCGCACCCATCGTTGCCCCTATTATTGCACCAAAAAATGCCTCTGTTTCCATACAAAATTTCGCCTTCAGCGCCCCAACGGTTCGAATCAAAAAAGGTGCCCGCGTGACCTGGACCAACCTCGATTCCGCTCCGCACACTGCAACATCTGACGCCGGAACGTTTACATCTGCAACGCTTGCGAAAGGCGCAAGCTACAGCTTCACTTTCAACACCGTCGGAAATTTTCCTTACTACTGCAAACTTCATCCTTCAATGAAGGGAACAATTATTGTTGAATAAAACTATACAGCGAAGTCGGCGAGAACCTGCTCAAATCTTTCAACTAAATCCGGCTCCGCTCCGCAGGAAATTCTCACGAGCCCGGGAGTAATGCCAATACGATCCATCTCATCAACTGGCATTTCCGAATGTGTCGTCTGACTTGGAATACAATAATAGGTATGCTCCGAACCCAAACTCACCGCTCCACAACCCACGCCTGCGCGAATCATGGCATTAACAAAATCACTCGCCTTCTGAGCATCATCCAGAAAGAGAGATACCATTCCATTACTCACGCTATGAGGAATGGCATTATTTCTGATGGCAGTATATTCTGGAAAATCCTCAACAGTTTTCACGCGGAATCCAGCCCCCATAGCAGCACTTCGGACACCATGAGCATTTTGAGTTCCCCTCAACAATCTCTCCGGAAGACTCGCTAAATGTTTCAAAAATTCTTTCGCCACGCGCGGTGCCATGATAGCCCCACCCAGCATACGTCTCCCCTCATGAAGATCCAGAAACGGAGCAATCATCGCCGCGGAACCGGAAACACTACCGCCCAAATCCTCACTCTGCCCATTAAAATATTTCGTCATCGAGGTCACCGTGAGATCGATACCATTCTCTACAGGACGTACCGACAACGGCGTGAACGTATTATCACAAACAGAAACAGCTCCCACTCGCTTCGCCTCTCGCGCAACATCATTCAATGGAACAACCTTCAATGTTGGATTATTACTACTTTCACAAAAAACCATGGAAGTATCATCAGGAAGACCATCTCTCAGAAAATCCGTAATAGATAAATGACGAAATTCCCGACCGGTTTCTTTACATGTATTCATGAACTGGGCATATGTTCCACCATAAATACTGCCGATAACCATAATATTTCCTCCTGTAATATACTTTTCCCCATCGCGAGAAGCAGGTGGCACAAACTGCCTCACAGCCGCATCAATCGCCGCAAGTCCGGATGCAAAAACAGCCGTCTTCTCCGTTCCATCAATTTCTGCAATCACCTCCTCGAGAAGTTGATTCGTAGGATTCGTCAAACGACTATAAATCCACACCTGCTGAAAAACTTTTTCTAAATCAGTGTCAGTAATACCAGACAATCGAATAATATTTTTATGATCAACTTGTGCTTTTTTCATCGCCTCCACGCCCGTTTGTCCCGCGCTCTTTAACCTCCCCTGAAAAGCCGCTGCCAACTCCCCCGCCGTAGAAAAAGACTGTGTCGTATGCTGATTACCAAGAATACGAGCCAGATAAATATTTCTAAGCACCAGCGCCTGAATCTCCATTATCTGAGGATTAAGCATCAGTTCCTCGCGTTGCTCTCTAATATCCAACATGGCAAATTCTTGAATAAGTATAGCCGCACCCTAGCAACCAACATTGCAAAAAACAAGAAAACTGGCTTGCCAATGAAATAGCATAATGATGGATAAGCTATACTACAAATCGCAAGTTTGACACCAATCTATGACTCCAGTATATTCACTGCCCATTATAATAAAAAATTATGCTTAGCGATCACGTAACTCCCATATCAGCACTTGATAGACCTAAACAACCAAATCATCCTCTCTATCCGGCACGTGAAGGAAGTGTATTAACCGAAAAACCGGAACTATTACCACGAGTTGCAAACATCCTAGGGCTAACCAGAATGGCATTGGAGCAGATAGAACCTATGAAATTTACAGACAAAACAAAGCATGGGCAGGAAACCGGATGGGACGTACGCCAGTTTACATTTCAAGGACCACAAATGACTCAATATCTGTTGCGGCAATGGTTTCTTGGTCGAAAGAAACATGGAGTTAATCGAGAAAAATGGCTAACCAAAGATGAACACGAAACACAGCTCTTCGTTTTTCCTCAAAACGGAGAAAGGTGGCTCATAGACTCAAAGTTTGGCGAAAATGATGATGCTATACCATTCATCATGCAAGGACAAAATTATCATCCATCGGTAGCAGATACAGAAAAAATTCTCGCAACAGCGCAAAATGATCTTACTAAATGGACAAAAACAGCAGGATCGGGAACGATGGAAGGAATGATACATCGAAGTGCTAGTCATATTGCCATGATCATGCAACGAGCAGGAATCGCGCTTCGCTTTCCAAACGCGTAAGTACCAGATTCAAACATGACAACTATCCAGCCCCCTCTTCTGTAAATACTGCTGATGGTACTCCTCTGCGCGGTAAAAAGGCGCGGCGGGGACGATCTGGGTCACGATCAGATTATGTCAAAGGATTCTCTCCTTTTCCACCGCTATATCCAACTTCAGTAGAAATAACGCCAGGGAGGATCCTGAAGGTCTCTTCAACGCCCCAGCGCCTCAACAGAGGTGTCCCTTGGGGGAAGCATCCCGCCGCAAATGTTGCCTGTTCTGTTTTCATAAAATTAAAACGTGTGGCGTTTTTTGCCAACTTGCTGATCGTATTGTGCAGGATCACCATTGCCCGCACGTGCCTTCATACTACCACCCAGGTAAATCGTGTGTCGTCCCATTTTTTCCACCAACGCATCCACCGCAGTGTACATACGCTGAGATTTCTCATCCCTCTGCGGTGAATCAAAAATCGATAACTGTTGAGCCTCATCCGCAAACTTCAATCCCGTAAGCGTCACTCCCGTCGCACGATATATCACGCCTTTGCAAAAAATTCTCTCAAACATCACGCGAAGCGTGCCAACCATATCCGTCGGCAGAGCGCTCCTCCGCTCCAATCGCATATCAAGTTTGGCATAATGAAACTGTGCCGTCTTCAGGAAAACGCTCAAGCCCGTCGCCACCTGCCCATACGCACGCATTCTCTCGCAAGCATGTTCCAAATTTTTCAAAAGCTGCCCGAACAAAAACGCACGATCCCCCGACCCCGGTGTAAACGTCCGCGTCTTACTCACCGACGACTGGCCTTCTTTTGGCGCATCCACAACCGGATAAACCGACTCTCCTCGCAACTCCCTCCACAACTCCAACTGCGGCTTCGCGAAAAAAGCTCTCACAAACCCCTCCCCTTTCCGAGCAAAATCCAAGGCCGTATGAATGCCATGATGCTGCAAACTCTCAGCCGTCCTGCTACCAATTCCCCACACACTTCCCGCCGGAAGTTTTCCTAAAAAAGTCTCAATATCTTGCGGCGCAATAACCGTACACCCCGACGGCTTTTTCCACTTCGATCCAACCTTCGCCAAAACTTTTGACACACTGACACCCGCCGAAACCGTAATTTTCAACTCCTCCTCAACCGCCTCCTTCATCTTTCGCACAATTTCTTCATAGGAACATTTGTACAACCGATCATACCCCGTAATATCCGCGAACGCCTCATCGATCGAATATTCCTCCACGGTAGGCGTAAACTTCCTCATCACCGCGAACATTCTCTGAGAAAACTCGCTGTACACCTGATAATCCGACTGCACAAAAATCAGCCCCGGACACATCTTCTTCGCATCCCACGGCGTCACCCCGCGCTTCACCCCAAACTTCCGCGCCTCATAACTCGCCGACGAAATAATCCCCCGCTCACTCCCTGTCACCACCGGCCTCCCCTTCAACTCCGGATGTATCACCTGCTCACACGACGCAAAAAACGCATCCCCATCGATGTGAACAATTGCCCTCGGCCATGCCTGCTTCTGATTTGTTTTGTGAAACATATATAAAAATTATAATTACCAAGCGCAACCTGCGCAGCCGTTCACATTTCCTGCCGATATTTCTGCACCATCTGATCAATATGGTATTTCGGATCGTTCCTGTTCGCCTCTTTTGTAACTTTCCATTGTGCCGGTAAGATATGTTCATCCTCAATAAGTCCCAAATGTACCATCCGTTCATGTGGCTTGCACAAGGCCACTATTCGGCTCGGATCATGCACGCGCTCCAAGGCAAATCGTTGGATGTGATGCAAAATTTCATACTTCTTCGCGCATGCTCGCAGTTCACACACGCCTCTCGCCCTCTCGATAACAAATCTTTCTATGGCAGCCGGAATATGCCTCGACTCTGTCACTTTTTCTTCAGGTTTTTCTTGGGCCAACATTTTTTCTCGCATCTCAAGGAGTTCTTTCATAAGGGTGTTCCAATCTCCATCTTTTCCTTTTAATTTTTCTAACGCCAATGCAACTTCCGGGTCGACATCAAGGGCAATAATCTTTTTTGCGATGGCTTGCTGGTAAGGAAATTCAATGTTATTTTCCGTACCGGTACGGCATTCACGCTGTTCTTTAACGTACATTTCAAGCGTATGCTTACTCATGTTCATAGCTTTTTCCGCCCAAAATAATGCTGTTTCCGATGTAGCGATAGCTACGACAGGCCTCACCGCATTGAGACCCTTTAACGCAACAACTTTTTGTAATGCTGGCATCATTTCTATGCTATGGAGAATATGAAGAGCATCATCGACCGCATTGCGACTCATCCCCGCAAGCACACGAGCATAGGTATACACGGAATCAAAACCTTTTTTCTCCCACACTCGCTCACGTACAATCTCCGGCAGTAACAATGCGCACTTGCGCGTCCACTCGCGGGCATTGCGCCCATAGGTTTGGAATTGAAAATGAAGTCCATTTACTTTTTCTGATATTTTTTGCATAGAAAATCAATAAAGTAATATAGAAAATAGTAGCTCAAACAAGCCATAATATCCATACAACTCACAAACTTCCCAACGACAAAAAGTAGACATATTTTATAGGTGAACATTCACTCACCTCAACGACCAATGCATTATGCGCACCACCAACCAAAATCATACCAAAACTATTCACATCGTACTCTGAAGTTCGAAACCGAAAAAAATACGCACATAAAAAAGTCCACTCTCACGAGTGGACTTTTGAAATCTCCGGCGATGCCGTCTCAACCAAAAATACTAACACCCCGCAAGAGCAAGGCGGGAATTCGCACGAAACCACCACGGTGGCCCCGAATCTAGAATCCCCATAAGGTAATGATGGAGAGAGTATTACTGACGTCAACGAACATCCTAGAGTGATTTAAGTTTAACAAAAATAACCACCACGTAAAGGGCAACCTTCGACACATTTCTCCACAAGTCCATACCACTACTATCAGGTGCACAAAAATAACATACCACCTACATTTCGTAGCACCACTCCCGCCCATTCACCATTATAAAAAACTCCGAACATTCGTCAACGGCAATTGAGCGCATACAGCCATCAAATCATCATGCTCCAAGCACTATTACACCCTTCACGAACGCAGCCGCAAATGAAATAAATCGAGCAATCAACGACACATGTCCCAGCAGCGGCGCCAAAACAATGGCATCAAACACGACAAACAAAATCACATACACCACGCCCTTATCCAAAAAATGTTGATACGCTTTCTCAAAACGTCTCGGCACAAAAAGCGCCACTACTTTCGAGCCGTCAAACGGCGGAAATGGCAAAAGATTAAAAACACCCAAAACGATATTCACATCAATAACAAAATTCAACAAAGAAAAAATCACATCCGGCATGCCACCACCCACACCTCTCAGCATCAATGCCAACCCAAACGCCACCAAGAAATTAGAAACCGGACCGGCCAGCGAAACCAGTGCCATATCTCTCACGGGGGACCGGAAATACTGATTATTCACCTGCACAGGCTTCCCCCATCCAAAATGGAAGAGCAACATCATAATGGTTCCAAGAATATCAATATGAGCCAAAGGATTAAGCGTAAGTCTTCCCTGAACCCTTGGAGTCGGATCCCCAAGCCTATCAGCTACAAAAGCATGACTACATTCATGAATCGTGATACCTACTAGCAAGCCAATAATGAGATATATGAGCTCCATACCCGCGTATTGTAGCGAAAAGCGTTGAACTTATCCACTAAACCTGCTAAGAATAGAAGGCTTGAAATCGAGGAGGGGTCGCATAGTGGCCTAGTGCGCAACATTGGAAATGTTGTATACCGCAAGGTATCGAGGGTTCAAATCCCTCCCCCTCCGCCACACCGCAGCAGCGGTCGGATCCCGATCCCGATCCCAATACTATGAATCTCATTCACACCCTCGACGCCTTCGTCGCCAACCTCTTCCTCAACCTTCGAACACCGCTTCTCACGCAAGCATTCGAGTTTATTACCATGCTCGGTGCGCCGATAACAGCAACCGCCATAACACTGATTGCCACGCTCATTATCTATAAAAAACATAGAACATATCTCGTACCCCTCCTGACAACATCGATAAGTGCCGGACTCACTATCTACATCACGAAAATTCTCCTCCATCGTCAACGCCCACTCGATGCTCTCATAACCGAAAAAAGCTTCTCCTTCCCAAGCGGCCACTCCCTCATATCAATGGCTCTATATGGACTTCTCACCTACATCATGTATCTAAATTTCAAAAAAAAATCACAAAAAATCACCATCATCTCAACAGGAACAATAATAATTCTCCTCATTGGAATCAGTCGTCTCTACCTGGGCGTACACTATTTCAGCGACGTACTCGGAGGGTACATCATCGGTAGCATCTGGCTCGCCGGAGGCATTCTTATGCTAAAAAAGAAATAAATCATTAATTACACTCTCATTTTCAACACAGCATTTGACTGAATATTATTTTTTTTGAGCTCATTCAAAAGAAGGAGAACAGCACGCCGCTGAGCGCTTTCGTCGAGTACAAAAATTTTAGAAGGAGTATTATTCGCTACATTTTCTTTGTGCATATTGTTGAGAACTGCGAGCATAATTGGCTGTATAAGTTTCGCAAGATTTTCCAATATGCCTCTACCGGCAACAGGATCAATCAACTTAACGGTATCGAAAGCGATAACTCCGGCCAACTGATCAAGCGTCTGGCCTTCTGCTAATTCATAGCGAGCTTTCATCGGATTCATATTGAGAATTCTATCCGCTAACGCCTTAACTTCTCGTTCATCATATAATTCTCGTGGGGCTGCTGTTTTTGCCACTGTCTCGGCAGGTTTTTCCGCCTTTGCTACCGCAACCGCGACACGGTCAAGTGTCTCTACAGCAAGTGCCAATCGATCGAAATCAGCGGTACTTGCATCCATGCTCGACGCAGAATGTTTAAAATTAAGAGCATAAAGCGAAGCCATATGCACCTTAGCCTCTTCATTCGTCATTTTTCCATTCGCAATAGCGGCAGTAATGTGCTCCTCAAGCTTATTGCGTTGAGCAAAATAATCATCCATCACTTCATTAAACTTCTCACCATCTCCTTTATTTTCCTTTTTCGCCTCAGCAAGCACCCGTTGACGCTGAATATCAAGTTTCTTTGACGCCGGTGGCGCAACAGCTTCCTTCTCTTCTCCTTCATCATATAATCGTACCGAACGCTCTGCGCTCTTGCCAGACGAACGAAGTTCATATGTCGCCTTGGCACCGCTATCACGAAGCCTAAAGCGCATTTTATCAACGGCTCTTCGATATGCCAAAATCACATTATAAAGACCTTCGGGACCATAGAGATTATCGGCTCCCAAAAATTTTTCAGATTTCTCCTTCCACTTAACATGATCAAAAGTGCCATCAGGCAACTTCATCTTTCCTGCACCTATAGTCGATGTCACAAGAAACTCAAGCATAGTCTTCAACTTTCCCTTACCATCCGGAGTAGAAAGTGAAGGAAATTTAAGAACAATCTGATCAAAATTCTTCAACATATCACGAGCAAAACCGGCATCAGCGATATAAAAACTCTTCTCCTTAAGCTTTGGAGAAAAAGAAGCTCTATCGACCGTTCCCTCAAAATGATATTTTTTAGATTTTTCAAATGCGACAGCATCAAGTTTTTTCTGCTGTTCAGGTGCCGGCGCAGTCTGGCCAACCTTCTTAAAACGCACATCGATAAGCTTTCTCAAATCTTTACGCTCCTTGGAGGCGCCAGCAATAACTTCACCTCGCTTGCCTGGTTCTTCATGTTGTCCTTCCGGTCCACGTGATACTGATGATGCCATACGTTTTTTGTTTATTTTTTATCTTTAGACAATTATACCATAAATCTATAACAAAAACAAGGGAGCGGTGTTCATACACGCACTCCCCCTATAAAAGCTAATACAAAGCTGCTTTCAGAAATATTATTCCCTCGAACCCCTCTTCCTATCATTCTCCGTCAAACCCTTCTTTCTCAGACGGATAGATTTAGGAGTGATCTCAACGAGCTCATCGTTTTCAATATACTCAAGAGCCTGCTCCAAGTTCATGGACTGAGGTGGAGTAAGTTTGATGGATTCATCGGTACCGGAAGCACGCATATTGGTAAGCTTCTTTTCCTTACATGGATTTACCGTAAGGTCGTTATCACGTGAGTGTTCACCAATAATCATACCGGCATAAATCTCAACCGCAGCTCCGAGGAAGAGTTTTCCACGTTCTTGTAGATTCCACAAAGCATATCCAACCGTCTTGCCGGTTTCTCCGGAGATAATAACTCCGTTCTGTCGGTGCTGGATATCGCCCTTGTACGGCTGATATTCGAAGAAACTGTGATCCATAATACCCTCACCACGTGTATCCATGATGAAATCCGTACGGAAACCCAGGAGTCCACGAGTCGGAACGTTATATTCCAAACGGGTGTGTGCATTCTCTGATTGCATGTTAAGCATTTCCCCCTTTCTCTTGCCCAAACGCTCGATAACGATACCGGCATAACCATCCGGAACATCAATCATAACGTACTCAATAGGCTCACACTTCTGACCATCAATCGTCTTCATAATAACCTCCGGTCGAGAAACCTGAAGCTCAAAACCCTCACGTCGCATATTTTCAAGCAACACCGATAGGTGCAATTCTCCTCTTCCTGCAACCGTATATCCGTCTGTTCCTTCAAGAGCAGTCACTTTGAGACCTACATTCGTCTGCAACTCACGATCAAGTCTTTCTCGGATATGTCGTGTCGTAACGAACTTACCTTCTTTACCGGCGAATGGAGAGTTATTAACGATAAAGTTCATCTCCAATGTTGGCTCATCGATCTCGATAAGTGGCATTGGCTTCGGATTTTCCGCATCCGTAATCGTCTCACCAATGGTGATGTCAGAGATACCAGCAACAGCACATAAATCTCCACACTCAACACGATCAACTTCCACCTGACGCACACCTTCGTAGACCAAAAGCTTCGTTAATTTAGCTGATGTAATAGTCCCATCACGCTTAGAAACAACGAGTGGCTTGTTCTTCTCCAATGTTCCACTGAACACACGACCGATAGCGATACGTCCAACATAGTCATCATACGCAAGGTTAGAAACCTGCATCTGCAAGACCTCGTTACCATTTTCAGGATAGGTAGGAACATGCTTCATGATCGTCTCAAAGAGCGGCGTAAGGTCCGTGCTTGTCGTATCATCCATAGATAATTTGGCGAGACCCTGTCGACCAATCGTATAAACAATCGGGAAGTCGAGCTGAGCATCCGTAGCACCCAAAACCACAAAGAGGTCAAATACCATATCAATTACTTTTTCAGCACGCTGATCGGCTCTATCGATTTTATTGATAACAACAATCGGTCGGATTCCAAGCGCAAGTGACTTTCGGAGTACAAACTTCGTCTGTGGCATAGGCCCCTCCTTCGCATCTACAAGGAGCAAAACGCAATCAACCGTCTTCAAAACACGCTCAACCTCTGATCCGAAGTCAGCATGTCCCGGAGTATCGACGATGTTAATCTTGACCCCATTATAGTGAATAGAGCAGTTTTTAGCGGAAATCGTGATACCACGCTCTCGCTCGAGTGGGTTGCTATCCATGACACAATCATCCACCGCTTCATTCTCACGAAAAGCTCCTCCCTGCTTCAAAAGATGATCCGTAAGGGTTGTTTTTCCATGATCTACGTGAGCGATAATGGCAATATTGAGAATTTTCTGCATGGGAATTGGGGTTGGATTCGTTCAAGCTATAGCGCCTAAAGCTCGGAGATTATACAGAGAAAAGCCAAAAATGCAAATGATGGTGCAGCTTTAGATCTGAACATGAAGAAGAGAGAATATACTTTCTTGCTACGACAAGAGGCTTTTCAGGTCTCTCGGGGTATTTGCTTTCACATAAGCCATTTCATGAATTATTCAACGCTTTGTCAGAGATTTGTTAGAACCGGAAAGTATGGTGAGTAAAGAAAAACTACTGATACTAGAGATAATATCGCTTGACGATACTATCGCGATACGATACTATATAACTAATGAAATAATGATTGTCAATTTCAAATGCAAAGAGACGGAAAAGATATTCAATCGTGAATGGTCGAAAAAATTTCCACCAGATATTCAGAAGAAGGCAAAAGATAAATTACGAATACTAAACTACGCAGAAACACTGGACGCATTAAAACTCCCGTATTCAAACAATCTTAAAGAACTAAAAGGCGAAAGGAAAAAACAATACAGTATTCGAATTAATGACCAATGGAGAATATGTTTTGAACGGCATAACGATAACATATATAACGTCGAAATTATCGATTATCATTAACCCAATTCCGTGAGATCAAAAAAAATTCCCAATACACACCCTGGTGAGTTTCTAAAAGAAGAATTTTTAGAACCTTTAAACATATCCACCTATCGTCTCGCAAAAGACATCGGAGTCTCAGCCATAAGAATATCTGAAATTATCAGAGGAAAACGATCAATTACAGCAGATACAGCGATACGTCTTGAAAAATATTTTGGCATGTCGGCAGAATTTTGGATGAAATGGCAGGCACATTATGATCTAGAAGAAGCAAAAGATCGAAAAGATACGGTTGGAAAAGAAATAAAGCCATACACTCCAGCAGGCGGCTCAGCCGGGTCAGCAGATCTGTCCCTCGGGGGAGAGTTGTCCCGTGGGGGAGCGTCCCTTGGGGGCAAGGCTGTAAAAGAAAAGGCTCTTAAGCCAACAACAAAGCATCCCCTACGAAAGATTGCCCTTCACCGCTAGCAAATCCCGTGGCATACTGGCGTGCGCAACCCGCAACTTCATGGAGAGGTGCGTGAGTGGTTGAAACGAGCACTCTCGAAAAGTGCCAGAGTCGCAAGACTCTCGGGAGTTCGAATCTCCCCCTCTCCGCCATGATATATTTATTTTACTGGCCGTATGGTAGTCGGACGAATCTGAATGGATTGAGCCGTAACACTACCGTCATCATTTGTCTTTCCAGTAACACTAATTTGCTCGCCAGTCACAAGGTCGTTAGCCGTTCCCTGAGCCATTCTTCCAACCGTAGTCGCTGGAGAGTAGAAGATAATTTTTGAACCACCGGCTGGCAAACTAAGGGTGATGCTCTTATCGTCTTTATTCAAGATGGATCCACTAATAAATCCTCCACCATTACCGCCCATACCGCCCTGTCGGATACCGCCCATTCGACCTGCTCCTCCTGCAAATTGAATCTGGCCACCTTTACGAGCAGCCGCAGCCTGATTTTGACCATAGGTATTACCACCATAAAAGGCAACGCCGGCCACAACAACTAACGCAATAATACACTGAACATTTTTTTGCATATAAAATGTGAAAATAAAAAAATAAAAAATTACTCGTAACGCAGCGCCTCAATAGGATTTAAATGAGACGCGCGACGAGCAGGATAATATCCGAATATAACTCCGATACCGGCAGAAACGCCAAACGCAAGCAACACAGAAGTGATAGATATGTTCGTAGCCATGCCAGTAAAACTACCAATAATGAGCGTTAGGAGCCAACCAAGAATCACCCCCAGTACACCTCCGGAAAAGGTAAGCATGACCGCCTCGGCAAGAAACTGTGCGGAAATATCACCACTTTTTCCGCCAATCGCCTTTCGTAAACCAATCTCACGAGTACGTTCCGTAACCGTCGTTAACATCATGTTCATAATACCAATTCCTCCAACAAGAAGGGAAATACCGGCAATAGAAGCCAATAAAACCGTAAAGATTCCCGTGACGCTTGTAGCGGCGGCAACGATATCTGATTGATTTAATACATTAAAATCCGCTAATTGTGGATCACTGATTTTATGACGCGTAAGGAGCAAACTTGTGATCTGCTGCTGCACTGAAGCCATAATATCCTGACTTTGTGACGCAACACTGATGGTCGTAACATAGGTATCACCCGATAAATAACGCTGCGCTGTCGTCAAAGGAACAAAAACCATATCGTCTTGATTGGAAAAACCTGAACCTCCTTTTGCGACCGTGACTCCAACAATTTTGAATTCAATACGATTAATACGAATCGTCTGCCCTATAGGATCCGAGCCGGCTCCGAATAAATCATCGCGAGTAGTTGGCCCAAGCACAGCCACTTTCGCAGCCGTACGAATATGGGAATCGGCAATAAAACTACCCGTATCAATTTGAATATTACGAACATCCTTATAGGCTGGCACACTGCCAACAACCTGTGTATTTGTATTTTTTCCACGAGAAGTAATTTGATATCGCTTAGAAACCTCCGGAGCAACTGCCTTGATGCCCGTGACCGACCTACCTATAGCATCAGCATCCGCTTGCGTAAGAGTCTGCGATGAACCACGACCACTACTTACCTGCACGCCGGCACCACGCGCCGCGCCGGGCATTACCAGAACGAGATTAGAACCGATGGATTGAATGCTCGACTGAATCGAATTCTGCGCACCCTCACCAATAGCGATCATCGCGATAACCGAACCGATACCAATAACGATACCGAGTACGGTCAACCCGGAACGAACTTTGTTGAGCGTAAGGGAAAAAAAGGTTTCCTCTATAAGATCTGTCGTAGTCATGATTTTTTGTGGGTTTGATGTCTTGCAGTATGGGTATCAGAAAGAATTTTACCGTCACGAACGTGAATAATGCGATGTGCGTGATTAGCAACCTCCTGTTCATGTGTAATTAAAATGATAGTGCGTCCCTGCTTATTCAAATTTTCAAAAGTGGCAAGAACAATCTCTCCCGTCTTGGTATCCAAATTTCCCGTAGGTTCATCAGCTAAAATAAGGCTTGGGTTAGCCACAAGAGCACGTGCAATAGCGACACGCTGCATCTGCCCTCCGGATATCTGATTCGAAAGATGATGGAAACGGGCTGGCTCCATACCGACATTAGCCAAAGCCTTGCGGGCAATCGCCTCACGTTTTTCTTTTGGAACCTCGCTATACATCAGCGGAAGCATCACATTTCTCAAAACCGTCGCACGCGGCAACAAATTAAATGCCTGAAACACAAACCCAATTTTATCCTTTCTAATATCCGCCAACTCATCATCCGTCATCGTAGAAATATCAACCGTATCAAGTAAATATTTTCCCGATGTTGGTGTATCCAACGCGCCAAGCAGATGCATCAATGTCGATTTACCGCTACCGGAAGGCCCCATGATAGCCACATATTCTCCATCATCAATGCGAAAGGAAACATCATCGAGCGCCACCGTTTTGGCGTCTCCACTCTCATATATTTTACTCAAATGAATACATTCAATCATACAAAAATTCGGGAAAAAATAGAAACACCTCAGCATCATCTTCCTCCTCCGCCAATTCTCACAGCTCCACTTCCTCCTCCGCCAAGTCCCGGGATAAGGCTCCTCTGCGCAGTAGCTGCTGTCGTAGCGCTCGCCGTAATCATTTGCGTTACAACCAAATCACCTTCTTTCGCGCCACTCACAATCTCGGTAAAAGTATCATTCGACACCCCAACTTCTACGGTCTGCGAAACTGGCTGCCCCTCAGTCGCTACTCCAGGGGTAGAACCTGCCAACACATCAACATAGGACGATTCCCCATTCTGTGATTTCACTGCGCTACTTGGTACCAACAGTACATCGGTCTTCACATCCGTGATAATGCTCACCGATACACTCATACCAGATTTCACCTGATCATCTTGCGTATCAAATCCAATCTTCACCGCATACGAAACAACTCCTTGTGTTACCGTACCAAGTGTATCAACCTCCAAAACCTGACCCGTAAACGTCAACGTATCAAATGCATCCAATTTCAACGTGACCTTCTGTCCCAATTTGACCTTAGAAACATCAACTTCATTCAATGTTACCTCTGCAATTTTTTGCTTCGTAATTAACGTCGCAATCGCCGTACCGGATGTAATCGGATCATGATTTTTCACACTTACTTTCGCCAATACACCGGCAAAAGGCGCTCTCACAGTCGTATGCGCCAGCTGTTCCTGCGCATCCATCAAGGCATTCTCGCGCTGCGCAATCGTCAACTGTTGCTGCTGAATATCAATATCCGTAACTCCACTCTTGAGCTTATCCAATGATGCCTCTTTTTCCTTTATTGACTGCTGCGCAGCTACAAGATCCAAAGGGTTATTGATATTCTTCGCCTCCAAATCACGATTAGCATCTAATAAAGTTTGTTGATTATCCCTTATAGACTGCTGCTGCGATAAAAGAGTAGTGATATGGGTATCGAGTTTCCCAATATATCCGGCGATACTCGTTTGGTAACTTGTCACTTTTGCAAAAATAGAAAAATTACGCGTCGAACGAAGATCAACCCAACTATCATACATATTGCTCTGACTTTTTGCTGCCTGAGCCATACCCTTAACCGTCTCAAGAGTTTGAGTCAAAAGAGCATCGACCGTAGCCTGATCGGAATATCGGGTTGCATCCTTGTAATCAGTGAAATTTTTATCAAACTTAATGCGACTATCTTTGTAATCATTCTCCGCCTTCGTAACAAATATATGAAGTTTTTCAAGATCATCGTTTGTGGACATAGTATTAAGCAAAACCGTCTCATTCCAATTATTCGAACCCAAGGATTTCTCACTTTCACTAATGCCAGTGCCGTATAGCCCATCATTTAAACCGGTAATAATCGTCGGAAGATCCAAAAACGTATCAGAAATAGCATTAAATGAATCATCATGGCCTTTTGAAACCACGTCGAGTGCCCTCTGTTTCGCCTCCTGCGCTTTTTGATAATCTACCGGTTGAGAAAACTTCAATGAATCAAGATTATTTTTCGCAGTAGTAACAGCATTTTCCGCTTGCAAAAGCGATAAAGCATCGCTCGCTGCAACCAATTTCTGCATGCTTAAATTCGAACTCACCAAATTCAACCGCGCATCACGAACGGCTTTTTCCTGATCACGTGCATCAAGCTGAAGAAGTGACTGGCCTTCATACACCTGCTGGCCACTTTTTGCCATCAATGACACGACGGTACCCGAAACCTCCGGTTTAATATCTATCTGCTGAGAACTGGAAACTTGTCCCGTAGCACTCACCGAAACCGTAAGAATTCCTTTCTCAACGGCTGTAGTAATATATTGCGGAGCCAACGATGGAGCCGTGAAGTGCTTATAGGTAAGATAAACGACAACGAGAAGAATCGTACCTATCACAAATCTCAATTTGCCACTTTTCAACTTTTCAGAAAAAGAATTCATAGAAATAAAAATATAAAATAGCAATTAACGTCTCATGGGAAAGAAACCCTTAGCCGGCATTGGAAGAGTAAAAGGAGGTGCCTCAAAAACTCGCACAACCTTAGCATCAATGGCACCATTATTATTCGGAGCTCCAATTATGACAACCCGATCATCAATTTTGAGATCCGTAAGTGAAATACTTGTCCTTCCACGTTCGAGAGTTGTGGTTTGAGAGACGGTAATAATTTTCTCCACACCATCGCTACCTTTCACTACAAAATTATCTTTATCCATTTTCGCAACTACTCCGGTTGTTCCATATCCATTCACAAAATCACGTCCTTCAAAGTCCTTCATAAAACCACCACGTGGTCCACCGAATGCACGATGATAATTTTCACCCCAACGATAGGAAAATCGTGCCTTATGGAAGCCAACAAAAATACCTAACTGAAAAACTACGAGCAAAACAACAAGTGCGGCAATGCCTTTCAGAACCAACGCAAATTTTTTGGAATGAAAAAATTCCGGAATAGTAATCGTCATATTTTAGAGGAATGAAAAGATAGTGATGAAGATTTTGAAAAAAATGAAGATCCATAAATAGCCAAAAAACGTAAAGCCAAAAGCCATCCAAGCAAAACTGCAAAGACAGAAGCAATACTTACGACAGGCGCGCTTTCAAGAAGTGAAAAAGCGAATTCCTGCCAATGCACCAAAACCGCCTGGAAATCAGAAAGTATCAAAGACGCATATTCTGCGAATCCTGTAGATTCTAGATCCATCTGCAAACTACGCCAAGCGAGCGCACTCAATGCAAGAAGTGGCAAAAAGGACAATAAGGCAAAAAAAGCCCTCACTCTTCGCGCTCTCTGAATTCGTCGCATTACATTGGGCAAAAGACGTGGCGGAAGTGAAGTAAGTTCCGACGCAGTTACCAATGTTGAATCAAAATCCGGAAAACGGGACATAGGAAAAGGTTAGTACATCAAGCACTACGTATCAATTGCAACATTTGGTGCAAAATTCCCGCGTTAAAACCTGGATCCGCCCAAAACACTCCGAAGAGTAACTACCGCCCTTCTATATCGACTCTTCACCGTATGAATAGACTCCCCTTTTATTTCAGAAATCTCACGGAAATTCAAATCCTTTCCATGATGAAGATTAACAACCTCTGCATATTGCGGCGAAAGCTCCTTCATGGCTATTCCAAGCTGATCTGCCAATATTCCGTGCTCAGCTACAGCCTGCGTAGATGCCATACTATCTCTGTCATTCCAATCGAGCATTTCCAATTTTTCCAATGCATCAGCCTCAAAATGAGAAAATGGAACGTGTACCTTTTTTCGTAAAAAATCTAAACAAACATTTTTAGCAATAGTATACAACCAAGGACGGAAGGACTGAGACTGATCAAATTTTCTCAAATGCTGCCACACTCTCACGAAAACCTCCTGAGTCACATCTTGTGCATCGGCATCGTCCCGAATGTATCGATGCGTAAAGCTATAAACCAGCTTTACATAACGACCAATCAAAACATCCAAGGCTGAATTTTGCCCATCAAGTGCTAATACTACAAGTTTTTCATCAGTAGAATGATGCATACGTGAGCAACAGGCTACTACATAACACCTAAAATAACAATTATTTGAGATATTTTAAGCTTACGGTAAGCCAAGCTATCCAGAAAAGAATGTTACTGCTAAAATAGATAAGAAAATTTTATAAAATCATACAAATGAATATCACTGCAATCATCCTTACTATTCTCGGCCTCTCTCTTTTTGAGATTATCACCAGTATCGATAATGCCATTATCAACGCCGAGGTTCTCGGAGGTATGAGCAAAAAAGCGCAACGATGGTTTCTCCTGTGGGGATTTTTCTTTGCCGTGTTTGTTGTAAGAGGCCTCTTGCCTCTTGTCATTGTCTGGCTGGCAAATCCGGGAATTGGCATGATAGAAGTATTCACTGCTGCTTTTTCTAATGATCCAAAAATCGCTGCAGCCATCGAAGCCACATCTCCTATTCTCCTTCTATCAGGTGGCGTATTTTTGATCTTTCTTTTTCTCAATTGGCTTTTTCTTGAACCAAAAAACTTCGGCCTCAAAGGTGAACGATTTTTCCAAGCACAAGGCGCATGGTTTTTTGCCATCGTTTCAATCATGCTCACTACCATCGTCTGGTATGCTATAAAAATAGATCCAATGCTCGGATTTGCTGCCGTAATCGGTTCCACGACATTTTTTATCATTCATGGATTCCGACAGTTTGCCGAAGAACAGGAGAAAAAACTCATCACCGGAAACATGTCCGACATCAGCAAGATTGCCTACCTCGAAGTTCTCGACGCAACATTCTCCATCGACGGCGTGGTCGGGGCATTCGCCTTTACCTTCTCAATTCCACTTATTCTCATCGGAAACGGTCTCGGCGCTCTCGTCCTGCGGAAACTTACCGTCAGCAACATCGAACGTATCAAAAAATATAAATACCTAAAAAATGGAGCCATGTATTCCATTCTCATCCTGGGAGTCGTTATGATAATTGATGCTTTCGGATACCACGTACCACAATGGTTATCCCCTGTCGCCACTTTCGCAGTAGTCGGATACTTCTTCTGGAAGTCACGAATTGATCTCAAAACCATGGAAAAAGCATTAGAACCTGCTATTAACGTATAAACCCATGCAATCATCCTGTAAAAAATGCAATACTCCATTCGAAATTACCGAGAGCGA
Organism: uncultured Candidatus Peribacteria bacterium; assembly: GCA_964356305.1. Classification (GTDB taxonomy): domain Bacteria; phylum Patescibacteriota; class Gracilibacteria; order UBA1369; family UBA12463; genus CALREA01. The sequence continues at coordinate 15,655 of CAYHGS010000013.1, read as the reverse complement.
TCTCGCCTTTCTCGACAAAGTCGCACCAATATTTAATGGGGTGAAATACGGAATAAATCCACCTACACTCTGTCCTGACTGCCGCCAAATTCGTCGACTCACGCATGTGAATGAAATTAATCTCTACAAAAGAAAATGTGATAAAACCGGAAAAGACATTCTTTCCAACTACCACTCATCACAACCCCACACGGTTTATAATCAGGAATACTGGTGGTCTGATGATTGGGATGCATTGAGCTATGGGAAAGAATATGATTTCAGTAAGCCATTTTTCGAGCAAATTCATGAATTATTCTTACAAGTTCCGCGCCCAAGTCTCTTTACCGGATTTCGCTACGATGAAAACTGCGACTACACCAACTACGCCGGAAAGAACAAAAACTGCTATTTAATTTTTGATGCGGATTACTGCCGAGACACCTACTACTCCTATAGTGCCAATCACAATACCAACTGCATAGATGGCTACCGCACGCGCGAATCGGAACTATGCTATGAATCAGTCGACTGCAAAAACTGCTATAACTGCAATTATATTTCCAATTCCGTACAATGCACCGACAGTGCCTTTCTCGATAACTGCGAGGGCTGCAAAAACTGTTTCATGAGCTGCAATCAACAGCATAAGCAGTATTTTATCAACAATCGACAAGGTACAAAAGAAGAGTACGAAGCGCTTATGGCTGAGCTAAAAACACATGCAGGTGTTGAAAAGTACAAGAAAGAATTCGAAGAACTTCGAGCACGTACTCCGAAAAAATATCTCCACGGCACACAAAACGAAAACGTATCAGGCGACTACATATCAAACTGCAAAGATGTTCAAGATTCATTCGACTGTAACGATGTTCGCGATGGTAAATACATCTATCAAAGTTTTGGATCGAACATAAAAGACTGCCAGGACTGCGACGAAATCGGTGACAATGCCGAGCTATGCTACGAAAGTTCGAACTCGGGATACAACGCCAATCACGTCCTCTTCGGCACCAACATTCTCGATCAAAATAGCGATATCATCTACAGCAATCACTGCCACTACAGTTCAAATT
>CAYHGS010000013.1:0-14500 GCA_964356305.1 uncultured Candidatus Peribacteria bacterium | reverse complement strand
CTCGATCAAAATAGCGATATCATCTACAGCAATCACTGCCACTACAGTTCAAATTTATTCGGATGCATCGGGTTGAAGCGAAAAAAATACTGCATTTTAAATAAAGAATATTCCAAAGAAGAATACGAAACATTGGTTCCAAAAATCATCGAGCATATGAAGAGCACCGGTGAATGGGGCGAACACTATCCCGAAACCATATCCCCTTTCGCCTACAACGAGTCAATGGCGATGGAATACAAACCTCTCACGCAAGAACAAGCCCTTGCGCAAGGAGCAACATGGAGAGAAGACGACAAAAAGAAAGTTCCATCAACATGCGAAATTCCGCAGTCCATAGACGAAACAAAGGACTCGATTACCCAAGAAGTACTAGCTTGCGCCACATGCGAAAGTAATTACAAAATCATCCCTCAAGAACTCGAATTCTATCGCTCAAAAGGCATTCCCATCCCAAAAAAATGCTTCAAGTGTCGTCATTACGACCGCATGCACACTCGCAACCCACGACAACTATGGGATCGAACATGTAACAAATGCTCTGCATCAATTCGCACGTCTTATTCTTCGGACCGTCCTGAACCGGTACTTTGCGAAAAGTGTTATCTTGAGGCGGTTTACTAGACAAGCAACATGCAAAAATTTAAACCATTCTTCTTCATTATACTCGCCGCTATCGCAGGCGGAGGTACATCAACGCTATCAAAAATAGCCTCGACACAAATCCCGCCAATCACATTCAATCTTCTAAGATTTGCATGCGCCATTCTCGTACTGCTACCATTTTTTCCAATATTAAAAATTAAAATACATAAAGAAAACTTGAAAAAAATTATACCTATTTCTCTCCTTGCGGTCATTAATCCTTTTTTATTTATGGTTGGGGTAAAACACACCACGGCAATGATGGGACAAATGATTTATACGGCAGTGCCGCTTATTACTATTATTTTTGCTTATATTCTAAGTGAAGAAATTATCACAAGAAAAAAAATAGCTGGAGTCACGATCGGTTTAATTGGTGGGCTTATCATCGTTCTACAACCAATAGCAGGAAGAGAGATCGTTGGGAATGCCAGTATCACTGGAAATCTCATAATTTTCACAGGAATGAGCACATTCGCTCTCTACAGTGTTCTTATAAAAAAACATCAATCTAATCACTCACCGTTTGAACTAAATTTTTATTTCATGGTGACCGCATTCTTCGTACAATTAATCTTACTCCCCATTGATCTTATAAACGAACCAGCGTGGTGGCACACAATTACCATGTCGGAAATACTTGGAATTCTTTATGTTGGGGCAATCGGAACCGGTATATATTATTTACTTCTTCAGTATTCTCTCAAGACTTCTTCAGCACTTGGCGCATCGACAATGCTATACATACAGCCACTTTTTGCCTTCCTTTGGGCAAATGCCCTGCTCGGGGAGCAGCTTACATTCGACCTCATCCTCGGCGGAATGCTAGCATTCTTAGGAATAGGATTGGTAATATCTAGGCAAAAGGCAATTCAAACCCTACAATAGCCGCATGTCACTTACAAAAACCTGCAAAAATTGCACCTCCTCATTCACTGTCGACGATCATGATCTCGCATTTCTCGACAAAGTTTCGCCAATAATCAACAGCACAAAATACAATATTCCACCTCCAACTCTTTGCCCGGATTGCCGATTTCAACGACGCGCATCGTATCGCAATGATCGCATTCTCTTTGAGAGAAACTGTGATACGACCGGACAGAAACTTATTTCCATGTACGCGCCAGATGCACCGGTAAAGGTAATGCATAGGGATTTATGGTGGGGCGACTCGTGGGATCAGTTCGCATACGGCAAAGAATACGACTTCAGTAAGCCATTTTTTCAACAGTTCTCCGAGCTCGATCAAGCGACACCACATCCAAATGTGATTACCATTAGTTCGGAAAATTCACTCTACTCCAACTATAATTTAGCAAATAAAAACTGCTACTTATGTTTCGGTGGAAATTATTTAGAAGACAGTCTTTATTGCTATCTCACCGAGAAATCGCGCGACTGCGTGGACTGTTTTTTCACGTATGATTCAGAACTTTGCTATGAAACCGTACACTGCAATAACTGCTACAATGTAAAATTCTCCCGATTCTCAAAAGATTGCACCGACTGCACCTTTGTTGAAGATTGCATCGGATGCAAAAACTGTTTCCTCTGTTTCAATCTCAATCACAAAGAGTATTGCATTCTCAACAAACAGTACACAAAAGAAGAATATGAAAAAATAATGAAAGAATATGATCTAACATCAAGAAGTGGCATTGAGAAGGCAAAAAAACTATTCAACGAAGAAAGTCTCAAATACCCAAAACGTCCAAATCACAATATCAACGTCGAAGATTGCACGGGTGATTTCATCAATCAATCACGCAACTGTCGTGAATGTTTCATCATGGGAAAAGATTGCGAAGACTGCCACTACGTAGTTGGCGGATTCCCTGGCCTAAAAGACGCACTCGATGCAACAAACTGTGGAGAAAATTCATCGCTCATTTACGAAACTACAGGCAGCGGAGACAACTCTCAATACATGCTTTTCGACAACATCGTCGGCGTCAATTGTAGTAATGTATATTATTCCTATCACGTTTTTAGTAGCAAAAACTGCTTTGGCTGCACGCAAATGCGCAATAAAGAATACTGTATTCTGAATAAGCAATATACGAAAGAAGAGTACGAAGAGTTAATCCCAAAGATCATAAATCACATGATATCAACCGGCGAATGGGGTGAGTTCTTCCCTATCACGCTCAGTCCATTTGGATACAACACCAGTTTTGCTCAAGAATTTTTTCCTCTTTCCGAAGAAGAAATTCGAAACAAAGGATATCGATGGCAATCACGCGAGACAAAAGATCGGCAAACACAAACCACAAATGCACTCATCTGCACATCCTGTGGAAAAAACTATCGCATCGTCACCCAAGAATCACGCTTCTATAAAGAACAAAATCTCCCAATCCCGGACAATTGCTTCGACTGCCGCCATTTAAATCGTGTTCATCAGCGAAATACACCTCACTTTTACGAACGTTCATGCGACAAATGCAACGAGCCAATTACGACTACATACTCACCGGACCGACCTGAACAAATCTATTGTGAAAAGTGCTATCTTGAGGCAGTCTACTAAATATGCTATACTACAGACAGTTCTTGAGGCTGTTGAAAAAGGAGGCATCCACGCGGATACCTCCTTTTCTTATGCCAAAAATGGTGGAACTTACGGGAGTTGAACCCGTCTCAACAGTTCTTGAAGCTGTTGGCCTCACCATGAGGAAGTCCCATTTCACTTTTGGCACTCCCCACACTACTCCTCACTTCTAACAAAACTCTGAAAAAGTTTTGAATAATTGTTGCTATTTTTCTGACACAAAAATGAATTCTACTTCGCCACAAACGCCGTGGCACCAAGCCACGCAAGGTCAAAAACCGCCTTCATGGTATGGGCAAATGTCGAACTCTCGATAATTACTCCCAATAGCTCATCTGGATTCAGAGAAACAATTCCAACCGTATTATTAAAAATCAAAATTTCATTTTCAAAAAGAAATTGATCCTTGTTCACGAGAAAAATCTCAATCAGGTTTTCATCGTAGCCCTTAGGCAAAAATGGATCTAATACATGCACACTCGACACCGTCGTAGGCGATAAATAACGAACTTTAATCTTCTTATCAAAACGCTCCTTCGTGTATTTTTTGAAAAAATCTGGAAAAAATTCAGTGACACTTTTGAGATTGGTATATCCAAGAATTTCACCAGCTGCACTCAGCGACTCCTGGAAGACGCGCTCCACGCCCTCACGTCCCTCATAGGACCTCATTTTGGGTTTAAAGGCCAAACTACTCACCATCAACCGCAACTGCGGCAAAAGCCCCTTGGCGAGGTTTACCTGTTCCTCTGCTTTTTTCAGAAACGTCTCGGGTGGTTCCGGAGAAAAAGCCCGAATACCATTTTTACTAAACTGGTTGAGAAAACCTTTTTTCTCTAAATTTTCCAACGTGTGATAACAACTCACGCGGTGTACCTTGGCTCTTTTTGCCACAATCGACACCGGACCGCCCCCAATTTCCACACAAGCCAGATACACTCTTGCCTCCTCATCCGTCAGCCCCAATTGCATGAGCTCTGTAATCATAATCACATTATATCACATGTTGTAGAATCTTTTCTACACATTTTATACTCAAAAAATGGCATTTTCAAAGCTATATCAAAAAAACACAACAAATACAGTTCACAAATTAGAACACTATGAGACAATAGATACTCATAACAACTTCACGTATGAATAAGGCCTGTCGACAATGTAACGCAACATTCAACATCACCGAAAAAGATCTCGAATTCTACGATCGCATATCCCCTACATATGGAGGAAAAAAATACCTCATTCTCCCACCGACACTCTGCCCAACATGCCGGCAGCAGCGTCGAGTGGCTCAGGCAAATCAGATGAATCTCTATAGTCGTAAATGCGATCTCACCGGCGCAACCATAATCACAAATTTTAGTCCCGACAATCCACACAAAGTCTACCGCCAGGAAAACTGGTATTCCGATAAATGGGATGCACTTGCATACGGCCGGGATTTTGACTTCACGAAGCCATTCTTTCAGCAGTTCGCCGAACTCTCTCTCGTCGTACCTCGGCCGGCACTTCAGCGTGGATACACCTATGATGAAAATGCCGAGTACACAAACTATGCCGGCAAGAACAAAAACTGTTACCTCATTTTTGACTCCGACCTCGATCGCGATTGTTATTATTCCTACAGTATCAATAGCTGCGAAAGTTGCATGGATTGCTACCGTGTGCGGAAAAGCGAGCTCTGCTACAGCTGTGTCGATTGCTCAAACTGCTATAACTCTTCATTTCTCCAGGACTGCAGCAACTGTTCCGATAGTATGTTTTTGAAAAACTGTATCGGATCAAAAAACTGTCTTATGTCGAATAACCTCCGAAACAAAGAATATGTTGTAGAAAATAAGCAAGTTTCAAAAGAAGAATTTCTGGAATACAAGAAAAAACTAACATCCTATATCGCTCTAGAAGAAGCCAAAAAACAGTTTGCCGAGATGAAACAGCAATATTCTCAAAAGTTCATGCACGGATTTCAGAACGAAAATGTATCCGGTGATTACCTCACCAACTGCAAAGATTGCGAGAACTGTTTCGATTCCGATGAGCTGTGGGACTGCAAAAATGTTTTCCAGGCATTCGATAAATTGAAAGACGCCATGGATATTCAGGAGTGTGGCGACGGAGAAATGCTCTACGAATGCGCATTTGCCGGATATGGGCTCTATAACGTGCTATTTAGCGCCCACTGTCTCGGTGAACCAAATAACCTCACCTACAGCACACATTCTCCTCATTCAAAAAATCTTTTTGGTTGCATCGGCGTCATGCACAAAGAATATTGCATTCTCAACAAACAGTATACGAAGGAGGAATACGAAGAACTTGTACCGAAAATCATTGAGCATATGCGAGCACCAGCGAGTCCCGAGGAGGGGAGAAAAACCGGAGAGTGGGGCGAATTTTTCCCTATAGAACTCTCCATGTTTGGATACAACGAAACTTTGGCACAGGATTATTTTCCTTTAACAAAAGAGGAAGTATTGAAAAAAGGATGGAAGTGGCATGATGAGGAAATAACTGAAAAAAATCATCTAGGCCCAGTGATAAAAACACCGGACACCATTGAAGAAACCGAGGAAACAATTACGCAGCAAATTCTTCATTGTGAAATAACCGGAAAACCATACAAAGTTATTCCTCAGGAATTAAAACTCTATAAACAGATGAATATTCCCGTTCCTCATACCTGCCCAAACGAACGTCACAAAGAGCGCATGGCTCTGCGGAATTCCCGAACGCTTTATGAACAAAACTGTGCAAAATGCACAGAAAAAATAACAACGACATACGATCCAAATCGTCCCGAAACCGTCTACTGCGAAAAGTGCTATCTCGAAACCGTTTATTAAACCCATCATGAAAAGAAATTGCAAACAATGTCATATCGGATTTGAGATAGAAAAGGATGATTTAGAATTTTATGACAAAATTTCACCCACATTTGATGGAAAAAAATTCGAGATTCCACCTCCGACATTATGTCCGGATTGTCGCATGCAAAGGCGTCTTGCATGGCGCAATGAGAAACGTCTTTATCATCGGAAATGCGATTTAACCGGGAAACAAATAATATCGATTTACGCGAAAGAAAAGCCATATCTCGTATATGAAAACAATGAATGGTATTCGGAAAAATGGGATCCCATGTCATATGGACAAGACTTTGATTTTTCACGACCATTTTTCGAGCAATTCCATGAGCTCATGCAAAAAGTCCCCATGCGTTCAACGAATCTACAAGCGGAAAACGAAAATTCTGATTACACCAATTTATCAACGAGAAACAAGAATTGTTACCTGATATTCGCGGCAAATGACAATGAAGATTGTTACTATTCCACCTATCTCCACCGCAGCAAAGACGTCGTAGACTGCTTCTTCACGTTCGATTCGGAATACTGCTATGAGTGTATTGATTGCTATCGCTGCAACCGATTGCAACACTCGCAATATTGCGAAAACTGCAACTCCTCAATGTATCTTTTCTCATGCAAAAGCTGTACAGACTGCTTGGGCTGCGTCAATTTAGTTCAAAAGCAGTACCATATTCTTAACGAACCATACGCAAAAATCGAATATGAAAACATAATGCAAAAGTTAAAAACAGATAGGAACTTCAGAGAAGATTTGATAAAGAAATTCCATGCGCTAAAACTCTCGCTTCCGCATAAGTACTATGCAGGAATCAATAATGAAAATATGACGGGCGACCATATATCATATTCAAAAAACGTCCATCAAAGCTTTGACTGTACGCACCTGGAGGACTGCAAATTCTGCACATGGCTCCATGAAGGGAAAAACTGTTGGGATTGCTACGCGTGGGGTCTACCAGCCGAACTCGGTTATGAAAATCATCTCATCGGAAATGGCTTTTACAACGTACTTTTCAGTGAATCCTGCTGGAACAATGTAAGCAATCTCTTCTACAGCCGTTACTGTCTCGACGGATCTAGCAATTGCTTTGGCTGCGTAAGCTTACGCCACAAACAATACTGCATTTTTAATAAACAATATTCCAAAGAAGATTACGAAAAAACAGTCGCACAAATCATAACTCATATGCAAAAAACCAATGAGTGGGGTGAGTTTTTCCCACAACATCTCTCACCATATGGATACAACGAAACCGTGGCGCAAGAATATTTTCCACTGAGTGAAAAAGATATAAAAGATAAAGGATGGAACTGGAAAAACGAAGAGGAACGTACGGAAAAATACCTCGGCCCAATGCCAATAATTCCTGAAACTATCGGAAAAGTAACAGATGACATCTGCTCACGCGTACTCACATGCGAAGTTACAAAAAAATCGTACAAAATCATTCCGCAAGAACTTCGATTTTATCGAGAAATGGACATTCCACTTCCGAAAAAATGCTTCGATCAACGCCACAAAGAACGCATGGCTCAAAGAAATCCGAGAAAGCTTTGGGAAAGAAAATGCAACAAATGCGAAAAAGAAATAGAAACGTCATACTCTCCCGACCGACCTGAGATTGTATACTGCGAAAAATGCTATCTTGAGGCGGTGTACTAGCCATGGTACAATACATCCAGCAAGCCAGTGGGCCAACAAAAGAACCACCTCGTATGAGATGGTTCTTTTTAAGCCGGAAATGGTGGAGATTAGATGAAATGGCTCACCTAAGAGAAAAACTCAACTAGTCACGCTCAAAAACCGTGATAGAATAGCCGCATGCTGACACAAACCTGTAAAACCTGTTCTCAAACCTTCACTGTCGCGGACGAAGATCTCGCCTTCTACGAACAAGTTTCTCCGACATTTAACAATCAAAAATTCCCGGTTCTTCCACCTAAATTATGTCCCGATTGTCGTTTTCAACAACGTCTAGCCTTTCGCAATGAACGTTATTTATACACTCGCAAATGTGATAAAACCGGCAAATCGATTATCACAAATTTCGCACCGGAAACACCTTACAAAGTATATTCAAGCGAAGTATGGTGGTCAGATGAATGGAATGCATTAGATTATGGCCGTGATTTTGATTTCACTAAAACCTTCACGGAGCAGTTCAACGAGCTCGTAAAAGTAGTACCATATCCAAATCTCATAACAACAAATTGCGAAAACTGCGATTATGCAAATTTTCTCCTTGGCTCAAAAAACTCATATTTAGTGTTCGGTGGGGCAAATGATGAAGACTGTCTTTACGGAAAATATGTAGTTGGATCAAAAGACTGCGTAGACAATCTCGCCATTTATAACTGTGAACTCTGTTATGAATGTACCGGATGCGAGGGCTGCTATAACTGCAAATTCGCACTCAACTCCAGAAACTGTTCCGACTCACTCATGATAGACAGCTGCCAGTCATGCAAAAATTGCATCGGTTGTTTCGGCCTTGTATCAAAGGAATATTATATATTCAATCAGCCATACTCCAAAGAAGAATATGAGAAAATCGCCAAAGAATATGAATACCTCACTCCGCAAAAAATCGCATCCCTCAGGGAAAAGCTAAAAGAAATATCACGCGATCTACCACATCGTCATGCTCGAATTTTTGGCTCAGAGAACTGTCTCGGAGATAACATCTATAACTCCACGAACTGCCAACATTGTTATGACATTAATGAGTGTGAAAACTCGAAATTCTTAAACTTTTCACCGAAAAGCAGTAACACCTATGATGTGACTTTTAGCGCTCCTGGACCACTAGATTTCTGCTACAACAACTGCTCAATTGTCGGAATGACAAACTGTATAGGAAATTATCGAGTATGGTATGGGAACGATATTTACTACTCCATCACCTGCCATAGTTCCAGTAACATTTTCGGCTGCGTTGGATTAAAAAGCAAAAAATACTGCATATTAAACAAAGAATATTCACCGGAAGAATATCAAATTCAAGTCGCAAAAATCGTTGAGCACATGCAAAAAACCGGTGAGTGGGGAGAATTTCTCGACTACTCCTCATCATGTTTTGGCTACAATGAAACTATTGCCCAAGAATACTTCCCTCTCAATAAACAACAAGCAAAAGCCATAAATGCCAAATGGCACGACGACACTCGAGAAAAATTAGAAGGCACTCCGCAAAAAGATATTCCAGAAGATATTCGCACTGTCCCTGACGACATCACCTCAAAAGTTCTCACCTGCGAAGTCACTGGTCGACCATATAAAATCATTCCACAAGAACTCGCCTTTTACCGCAAAACAGGCCTGCCAATACCTCATCGACATCCTGACAGGCGCCACTTAGATCGTATTGCACTCCACACGCCATATCATCTCTTCGACCGAATCTGTAACCACTGCGCAGCCAAAATTCAAACCACCTACAGCGAAGAGGCTGCAAAAATCGTTTACTGCGAAAAATGTTATCTAGAAGCGGTTTATTGAACTTAAACCTCTCTACTCTTTCCAATATTTTTTACCACTCAGCTCCTCAGGAAGTAATTCCTCTTTTGTATATTTTTCATAGCCGGCACCATAGCCCAGATCCTTCATAAGTTTTGTCGGGGCATTGCGTATCTTCAACGGTATGGGCAAATTTCCGTACGTACGTGCATCATCCATCGCCTCCAAATAAGCATCATTCACCGCTCGACTCTTAGGAGCTTTGGCCAAATACACCACCCCATGTGACATATTGATACCAGCTTCCGGATACCCAATAGTCTCGACAGCACGGAACACAGCATTCGCCACCGCCAACGCATTCGAATCGGCCATACCAACATCCTCAGAGGCAAAAATTACCATTCTGCGAGCGATAAATTTCGGATCCTCACCCGACTCGATCATTCGCGCCAAATAATACAGCGCCGCATCGGGCTGCGATGCGCGCATACTTTTGATAAACGCAGAAATCGTATTGTAGTGCTCATCGCCTTTCTTGTCATATCGCAAAAACTTCGACTGCAACGTCTGCTTGAAGTGCTCCAGCGTCAACTCACCATAGAGCTTCACGGTATTTTCAACCATCGCAATCGCCTGTCGCGCATCTCCACCGGACATAGAAACCAACCAATCCATCGCCTTCGGATCCATCTTATAACCTGTTCGTTCAATTATTTTTCGCATATTTTCTTCGGGAATCTCCTCCAAAACAAACACTCGACACCTCGACAAAAGCGCCGGAATCACCTCAAAAGACGGATTTTCCGTAGTAGCACCAATGAGATAGAGCTGACCCGACTCCACCGCCGGCAACAGATAATCCTGCTGCGCCTTGTTGAAGCGATGAATCTCATCCAGGAAAAGAATCTTCGGCCCAAACAAATCCCCGCTACCCTCAATAACCTTGCGTATATCCTCCTTCCCTGCCGAAACAGCAGAAAGCTCAAAATACTCAGCATTAATAGCCGACGCATACATTCTAGCCAAAGTCGTCTTCCCCACGCCAGGCGGACCCCAGAGCAGAAAGGAAAAGAGATGCTTTTCTTCAATAGCTACCCGCAGTGGCCCCCTCGAAACAGCTTTAGCAGGGTCTCCCTTGCCTACGAGGTGCTCCTGCCCGACAAATTCATCCAGACTTTTTGGCCTTATTTTTGATGCAAGTGGTTCCATGGAATATGAGTATACACTTTTTAAAAAGTGATGGTAGAATGCTCCCATGACAGAGAAGGAATTATGTGATCAACTAGGCATTCCCCTATCGGAAGTTCCGCACAAGGAACGCATCCGTGAGCTCATGGCATGGCGAAATGAGTGGAAACTTTATCATCGCACCTGCGACAAATCAGGAGAAAAAATCATCAGCGCCTATGCGCCGGATGCACCATTCAAGGTCTATAAAAACGAAATCTGGTGGGGTGATTCGTGGGACGCGCTCGATTACGGCAGAGATTATGACTTCTCGAGGCCATTTTTCGAGCAGTACGCCGACCTTCAAAAAGTCGTTCCTCGAGAAGGAACCTCTGTATTCAACTCAGAAAATTGCGACTACAACAGCCACGTCCGCATGTCAAAAAACTGCTACCTCAACTCCCTCGCCGTAGAAGGAGAAAACGTGATGTACTCCTACTGGATGGTAAAAGACACCGACGTCGTCGACTCATCCTATACCAACAACTCCACTCTCGGTTACGAATGCACCCACGGAGAAAAACTCTACAATACGATCATGGTGGAAGAATCGAACAACACGAGCGATTCCGCTTTCTGCTACCAAGTTCGAGGCTGCGATCACTGCATGTTCTCTTCCAATATTGCGAATAAAAGTTACTACCTCTTCAATAAACCATGTACGAAAGAAGAGTTCGAAGAGGCAAAAAAGAAATACCTCAATGGCTCATATACCAGCTGGAAAGAAGCTATAGCTCAATTCGCGGACATCAAAAAATCCACCATCCGTCGAGCCGCCAACAACATCAATTGTGAAAATGTAACAGGTGACCACATGTTCAACTCGAGAAATTGCGAAAATGCTTTTGAGGGAAAAGATTCTGAAGATGTCTATAATTCTGTATCGACCGGAGACTCAAAAGACCTCTACAGTATCTACTCCGCGGGCTGGCCACGATGTGAACTTATTTATTATAGCTCCGTATCTCGCGGTTGCACCGACTGCCGATTTTGTTATTACTGCTGGCACTCAAACGACCTCACCTACTGCGATAGCTGCTCAAGTTCCACTAGCTGTTTCGGCTCAATAGGTCTCCGACACAAGAAATATTGCATCCTCAACAAGCAGTACACCAAGGAAGAATACGAGGCACTGATGCCAAAAATCGTTGAGCACCTCAAATCTACCGGCGAATTAGGAAAGTTCTTCCCGCACAGTCTTTCAACCTTTGCCTATAATGAAACCAGCGCCAACAACTTCTACCCCCTCTCAAAAGAAGAAGCTATTGCAGGTGGCTGGAGCTGGAGAGAAAAAGAAAAACAAGACTATCTCCCTGCTACAATTCCCGAACTTCCGGAAAATATAAAAGACACATCAGGAACAATTACCAAAGAAATTCTCGCTTGCGAGTCTTGCACTAAAAACTACAAAATCATTCCTCAGGAACTTTCATTCTATCAAAAGATGAATCTCCCACTCCCCCGTTTTTGCCCTACCTGCAGACATGCCCGACGCCTCTCCCTCGACAATCCCCTCGAACTTTTCAGCGACACCTGCCCTAAGTGCCAGATGCAGATCCAGACAAGTTATCCACCTAACCATCCGGAAATAGTTTATTGTGATGCGTGTTATTTAGAAGCGATGAATTAAACATATTCCGTACATTATGATAGACAAGATCTGCAAGAACTGTACTTCAAAATTCATCATTGCAGATGAGGATATAATTTTCTATAAAAGAGTTTCTCCGGAAATTAACAGCAAACTCTACGAAATTCCTGCGCCCACACTTTGTCCTGACTGTCGAACACAGCGACGAATGGCCACAAGAAATCAGACAAATCTCTATCAACGAACTTGCGACTTTTCGGGTGAAAAAATACTATCACTGTACTCCCCGGACAAACCATTCAAAGTCTATAAGGAAGAAATATGGTGGAGTGACAAATGGGATCCTATGGATTATGGCCGAGATTTTGACTTCAGTAGGCCGTTTTTCGACCAATATTACGAGCTCATGCTAAAAGTTCCACGCCGAGCAATGCACCAAGATGGAACAAATGAAAATTGTGAATATACTACCTTTGGGCAAAGTAACAAAAACAGTTATCTGCTTTTCACCTGTTTTCTCAGCGAAGACTGCTTTTATGGCAGAGTTCTTTTCGACTGCAAAGACTGCTGTGATTCCTTTAGATGTCTCAAATGTCAGCTCATTTATGAATGCATAGACTGCGAAAATTGCTACAACTGTCTATACTGCGTTAGTTCTCAAAATTGTGAAGGTTCTATGCTCCTCGATAGCTGTAATAATTGCAAAAATTGCATAGGCTGCAAAAATCTAAGAAACAAAGAATACTGCATATACAATAAACAAGTTTCAAAAGAAGAATTCGAAAGATACAGGGAAAATTTAATGAAAAACCCATCAGAATTAGAGAAAGAAATCAAAAAATTTGATAAGTGGAAAATCGCAGAACCTACCCTCTATTCCCACATCAGAAACAGTGAAAATTGCACTGGCGATTACATCGAAAACGCAAAAAACTGCCATCACTGTTTCGATGGTTTAATCGGAGCGGAAGATATGAAATACTGCCAATTTTGCGGATACAAAGGCAAAGATCTTTACGACTGCTCTATGGCGGGAAGCCAAAGCGAACTTTGCTATGAATTAACAGCAACCTCCATGGGGAACCACTCTGCGTTTTGCAACTTTCTCAAAAACAGTTCAAACATTTATTACTGTGAAATGATTAATGCCTGTAGCGACTGTTTCGCTTGTATCGGCCTGAACTACAAAAAATACTGCATACTTAATAAGCAGTACACCAAGGAAGAATACGAGGAACTGATGCCGAAAATCATTGATCACATGATTCAAGGCGGTGAATGGGGACAATCCTTTCCTCTGAAATACTCTCCATTTGCCTATAATGAAACATGGGCAAGCGAACAATTCCCTCTTTCGAAAGAGGAAGTATTAAAAATCGGAGGCACATGGAAAGACGAAGAAAAAATACAGATAGAACCATCGGAAAATGGCTGCAAGCAATGTGGAAAGGCATTCAAGGTTATTTCTCAAGAAAATAAACTCTATGAAAAATTAAAAATCCAAGCTCCAAAAATATGCCCTCGTTGCCGTCACGACAATCGCATAAAAAAACGAAATCCATATAAACTCTGGTCGCGAACATGCACAAAATGCGCTACGCCACTTGAAACTTCCTATTCACCCGATCGTCCGGAAATCATCTACTGCGAAAAGTGCTACCTGGAGACGGTCTATTAAAATCCAGGATTTTTCTTCTCAATATCTTCTTCATACTTCCCCGCCGCCTCCCACGCGAGCTCAAATGTCTGCTTGAACACCTTGGCGATCTCCGCACTTTCAATAATAATTCCCAACTTCTCCTTCCAGTCGGCGATCATAATTTTATTATCAAAAAAATTTACTTCAGGGGTGAAATCGAGCTTATCCTTGGGCAATAATCGGCTCTGGCGCAACTCAACACTATCTAATTTATGACGCTCACGGTCCTTCGGTGTGTCCGGAAACAGCGCGCGAATAGAAATTTTCTTCTCAGCACGTCGTTTGTAATACTGTGGAAAATACCACGGAATCGCATCTTGATTCGCCTGATCCGAAGCATACGCCAGAATCTCCTCACTCGACGACAGGGTCTCCTCATACACGCGTATAAGACCTTCATCACCTTCGTAGAAATACACCTTAGGTCGACCAGAAGCACGATAATGCACATTGA
>CAYHGS010000012.1:0-37949 GCA_964356305.1 uncultured Candidatus Peribacteria bacterium | reverse complement strand
TCGCTCTTCTTGTGATTAATTCTGCTGGAATCCTGGAGATCGCATATCTCTTCTTTGTGCTGAAGCTGAAGGCGGAGCAGCTATTTAAAAAATAGCCATTTCTCGGCACCGTTAAAGCCGGGTTTTTTTCAGTATTAGATAGTTGACAGTTTTGAATATTCTGATATGATATCAGCTTGTCATTTATGAATCCCTTTCACATGAATATCGGAAAAACGTTTGCAGGATTGGCTATTATCGGTGGTCTTGTCGGTTGTTCCGATGAGTCTATATCTGAAGGCAGAACTGAGGCTGCGGCGAATAGTAGATGGGCGGGGGATATTTCCGGCACTATCGTTGCTATGCAGGCTGATGTTGCTCGATTACGAGGTTTGGATACAGAAGGTGATGCCGGGTCTGCGAGTGAAGATATTTCAAGTAATGTAACTGATTCAGCTGGTAATAAGGCTGATACCCAGCCGTTTGATATTGCCATTGCTCCCGCGATAGGGCTTCCTAAAAGTGTAACTATGGTGTGCGAGGACACGATCGTTGGTGTTACAGAATTATTCAAGCTCATGGGTAAAGGATGTCCAATTATTGATGTGCAACTTGAGAATGTTGATAAGGATTTTGAGGCTGTTACATTGGAGTTTTTGGCTATACAAAAACAGATGATGGTAGGCGCAAAGAGCACGCTTGGTTCATTTCAGGATAAGATTGGAGGTGAGCCGGTAAATGTGAAGGCCGCTACATATATTACGACGAATTCCCTCGGAGAAAATATTTCTATATATGTTCAAAAAACTCTCTATACTCTCGTGCCTGGGAAAATGACCTATAGTATTCAACAGGTGAATGGTAAGAACCAGTATCTTGAAACCTTCTATATCAATGCTCAAAAGGATTCCAACGGTTCAACTCATATTTTCTATATTACTTTTTCAAAGGATCATTATGTGCCCTGCGTTGGAGGTGTTGATGATACGAGAAAGATAGAAAGTTTTAGTCTTGATGCCATATTGGGAAACGTATCGAGAAGAACGACATGGTCCAGTGGTCCAAACAAACTTGCCTGCGATGAAGCTAATTTTTCGAATAACTGCATGGGTGGCCAATCCATTAACGTTGAGTGTGCGCCGAATGTTAATGGCTATATCGGTACCAATAAGCAGCGACCGGTTGATGAGTCGACCGCTACGGCACTCGTCAATTCCCTGTGGTCTCCGATGCAAGCAATTATGCTGGAGAGCGGTATTACGGTGGATTAATGGATCAGTGAGGCTATTGTGTTTTTTGTATTATTGTGTTATAATGTACACAAATAAATAACAAAAATACACCATGGTTCACAAATCAAAGCACTCTCTTACTCGGGTACATTCGCTTTCCGGTGGCTTGAGGAAGATTATACTTGGAGGTCTTGCATTTCTCGCTGTTGCCCTTCTTGTGGTTACTGTTTTTGATACAAGAAATGATTCTCGTGTACTCGATGCGAATGAACCACCACCATCGTTACAGGTGGCGGGTGGAGCTAAGGGATCTTTCGTTGATCCGGTACAGGGATATATTCAATATCAAGCAAATGATCGTCAGGTGTTTCTCAATAGTCTTCCGAGTATTAAAGTTAAAAATCCTACCAGCGTTGTTATACCTGCTGGTACCAATTATCTTTTTACTGACAAGGAGACAACAATGGGAGAGATTTTCCGAGGTATTGATCCCGTAGCAAATCGTTTGATTTTGGCTTATTACTCATCAGGAGAGTTTGGACGTGCTCAAGGTTTTTACACCTATGCCAAGGGTCCGTTTACTGATACCTATGAAATTAAAGCGCAAGATTTGAATTCTTTTGTTATTCCTGCGAATAGAGGTGTAGTCGTAATGACGGAAAAAGATACAGTCTCGTATGGACTTACACCGCCAGTTCAGATGACGCCGACAGCGCTCAGTGTGGCTGCCAATAGCGCACCAATGGATGCGAAGTTGGGTGGCTGGGTTCTTCTCCCTTCGAACACTTCAAGAATATCTGACATGATTGCGCTGTATAAAGATCGTGTGGTGTCTGCATGGGCTCTCACCTCTCGTAATACTTTTGAGCGTATTGAGAATCGCGATGCTTTTGCTCTTACACGATACTTCCTCGTCTGGCTTAAGCTTGCACCTGCGCAAGAGGTAGTCGTTGCTCCAAAGGAAAAAATGCTTATAGAATACGTACGCAATGGCGTTACGACTAACCAGTGGTTCGAGGGGTCACTTATCTCCGAGGTGAATGGTTCTTATACCGTAGAGCTCAATGGACAGCTTGTGAATACTGTCAATGATCCCACCTTCAGTCTTTCTCTGTCGGATAATAAACTAAGACTTTTTGGAAAAAAGAACAATGTTGCGTCCGTAATAAATCCAAGAGCAGGCGACTTGGAAGTTAATCAGCTCGTTGTGGCGAAATCTCCGAAGACAGGCCGCTATTGGAATGCAAAGATTCTTGCGAAAAAAGCAGATGGAACTTTTACTATTGGATATAAAGATGAAAATTATGCCAATCCCGTGAATGTTTCCGTCAGGGATATTAATGTTTCTCTTGTGGGGAAGGTTGTTGAAACGGCTAGTACTACTGTTGTTGCAGGGGCGGAGGCGGTGGCAGCAACTCCTACGCACACCGAGAATCTCGCTACCCTTTCTAAATATTTGAAATGGGAACGAGTGGCCGGTACAGAGAAACAGGATGCCAATACTGGTGATTTGTATGTGAGCTATCGAGTGTATGTTGATAATTTTCGCACTATCACTGATAAAAATCTCCGTATTGAAGTTTTGAAAAATCCGCATTGGGGAGATAAGGCGTGGCAGATTGTTCATGAGGGTCCCTACAATATTCAGGTACTCAATGGAAATATCACGTTTGCTCAGAATATGCTTTCTGCCGGTTCTTCTACGTTTGCCGATCAGCGAGATGGTAGTCTTGCTGTGAAGGTTCGTATTCCATTCCCTGGCATTCCGCTTCCAAGTGATACATCTGAATGGGGAAAGGTTGATGTAGATTTTGCCTTTTCTGATGCGGCGAATGCCCCAGTTGTTATCACCAGCAAATATGTAACTGAGCAGATCGCACGTCCTAGTCCTATCGTGAGTGCCGGTGATGGAGAGGTTATCTTTACGAATAATGGACCCGGTATGATTCCTGCTGACTATCTCAAGAGAATTGTTTTTTACTCAAGCGGTGGAGAAAATGCCACAAGTCTTTATAATATTTTTCAAGATAAAGGGACATGGTGGAGTGGAAGTAAATCTAACTGGTATAATCTCGATGTAGGTTCCAAGAACTGGCTCCTCTACGATAAAGATGCACATAACTATGATGCGGATACGAAGGGTCATATTGGCTTACCTACCATCTATTCTGCTTCCGTAGCGTCCAAGGATCAGGATTGGAAGTGGTAACAAGCTACATATTTAGTTGCCAGATTGCGAAGTTGAGAACGGTTGCAAAACTCACCCAGAGTAAGTAGGGGATAAGGAGTAATGCGGCCGTTTTTGAAACTTTATAAAAGACATTTATATTTATGATGATAGTTGCCCACAGGAGGGTAATGATGATGAGTGCGATAAAAGGAGACTGTAGTCCGAAGAAGATAGGAGACCAGATGGCGTTGAGGAAGAGCTGAGCGAAGAAAATATAGAGAGCATTTTGCTTTGTATTGGCATCAGATTTTTTTGTCCATACCAAGTAGAGTGATATCCCAATCATGATATAAAGCATAGTCCAGGCCGGTCCAAATACCCAGGATGGAGGACTAAATAATGGCTTGCTGAGTGTATTATACCAGGTTGGAATAGCGGGCGTGGTGAAGAGAGCTCCTACGATTCCTACTGATAGACATCCAAGAATTGAAACTATTAATTGAGTGATTTTTTTATTCATAATTTAATTCTACCAGAAGATATTTTATCTATCCATTAAAAGAGTGTAAGTTAGTGATAGTGGAATTACCTCATATATTTTCTGTATGGAAACAAGCAATTTTTTGAAGACAGCTCTTGCTATCGATCCGAAATTTATTGAAGAAAATGTTGATGTGGTTTTGAAGGAACTTGATACAACTCCAAAAGGATTATCTCATGCTGAGGGGGTTAGGCGTTTAGCTCAGTATGGTATTAATGATCCGCTTAAGAAAGAAAAGCGTGGTTTGATTATGGAATTTTGCGCACGACTTGTGAACCCGCTTGTTATTGTTCTTTTTGTTATCTCTGTATTTTCCTATATTTTTGGTGAAAAGATTAGTGCTCTTATGGTGGCATTAATGGCTTTATTGAGTGTTATTATCTCATTTGTTCAAGAGTACAAGGCCGGTAGGGACGCGGAGAGACTAATAGATATGGTGCGTTTAATGAGTAATGTTTACCGCGATGACAACGTCGTGAATATGAAGATGCACGATATCGTTCCGGGGGATGTGGTTACTCTTTCTGCGGGAGATATGATTCCTGCGGATATTAGAATTATTTCTGCGAAGGATTTGTTTATCAATCAGTCTACCTTTACCGGTGAGTCTTTCCCGACTGAAAAATTTGCAGACAAATTGATGAAGGGACAGTACTCTTCTACGAGTTTATTAAATGTCGCCCTGATGGGGTCAAGTGTTGTGAGTGGAACCGCCGAGGGTGTGGTGCTGCTGACCGGACCGAATACGGAGCTTGGAAGAATATCACAGGAACTTCAAGATACGGCTCCTGTGACGGCTTTTGATAAGGGCGTTCGTAGTTTTACGATGTTGATGATTAAGTTCATGTTTATATTGGCCCTTGCAGTGTTCGCTATTAATGCCGTTTCCAAAGGTAATATGGTGGAGGCGTTTCTTTTTGCGCTTGCCGTGGCGGTTGGATTGGCTCCGGAAATGTTGCCGATGGAGGTTGCTCTTAATCTTTCCAAAGGGGCTATTGATATGGCGAGGAAGGGGATTATCGTAAAGAAATTGGATTCCATGCAGAATTTCGGGGCGATGGATATTTTGTGTACGGATAAGACTGGAACGCTAACGCAGGATGATATTACGCTCGTGAAGCATATAAATGCGTTGGCACGGGAAGATGAGGATGTTCTTCGTTTTGCTTTTGTAAATAGTTACTACCAAACCGGACTCCATAATGTACTTGATGCTGCGGTTCTTAAATTTAAACATCTTGCCGTTACGGATTATACTAAAATCGATGAAATTCCTTTTGATTTCAAAAGACGTGTTATGTCTGTGGTTGTTGCCATGGATCATACGCATAGAATTATTACCAAGGGAGCGCCGGAGGAGATTTTGAAGCGATGCAATCGATTTGAGATTGAAGGGAAAGTAAGTCCGCTCACGAGTGAAATTATTGTGAATCTCGAGAAGGAATATGATGTTTTGAGTGCTGATGGATTTAGGGTTTTGGCTATTGGCTACGATGATTGCAGTGTCGATAAGTGTAAGAATGAATTTTCCGCTTCGGATGAAAATGATCTTATTTTTAAGGGATATATTTGTTTTCTTGATCCCGCGAAACCTACCGTGGCGAAAACGATTGAGGGTTTGGAAAAGCTTGGCATTGTGTTGAAAATTTTGTCTGGTGACAATGAATTAGTGACGAAAAAAATATGTGGAGATGTGGGTCTCGATGTTCAGGGCATGATCAGCGGCGATGAGGTTGAAAAATTAAGTGATGCTGAGTTGGCAATCGTAGTTGAAAAAATGACGATATTTGCCCGTGTGAATCCGTTGCAAAAAGAAAGGGTAATTATGGCTTTGCAGGCTAATAAACATATTGTTGGGTTCTTGGGTGATGGCATTAATGATGCGCCTGCGTTGAAGGCGGCAGATGTGGGAATCTCCGTAAATAATGCCGTTGGTATCGCGAAGGATACGGCAGATATTATTTTACTTCGTAAGAGTCTTACGGTATTGAAAGAATGCGTCGTTGAGGGAAGAAGAACTTTTGGCAATATTATTAAGTATATCAAAATGGGGGCCAGTTCCAATTTTGGAAATATGTTTAGTATGACCGGGGCAAGTCTTTTGTTGCCATTCTTGCCTATGAGGCCTATCCAAATTTTGTTGAATAATTTTCTCTACGATATGTCTCAAGTGTCGCTACCTTCGGACTCTGTTGATGATGAATATATCGAAAGTCCGCGTCCATGGAACATTGATTACATTAAAAAATTCATGCTTTTTATTGGACCGATTAGTTCTCTTTTTGATTATCTTACATTTGCATTGATGTGGTTTTTCTTCCATGCCAATACTGCGGCTTCACAGGCGGTATTTAACACCGGTTGGTTCTTGGAGTCCCTTACGAGTCAGACGTTGGTGATTTATGTATTGCGCACCAACAAGATTCCTTTCCTCGAAAGTAATCCGAGCAAGGCGTTAGTTATTACTACATTGTCCGTTCTGACGTTTGCCTATGTTCTTGCCAGCACGAGGTTTGGAGAAATCTTTGGATTTACGCCGTTGCCATGGTCGTTCTTCGTTATCCTTTTCTTCATGATGGTGGCTTATTTGAGCCTGGTTCAGATCGTGAAGAAGTGGTTTTTGAAAAAGTATGGAAATTTTTGAGAAATAGACAGTAGTCGTTTTATTTGACTGTTCTTACTGGCTTATTTCGAAATAGCTCATTGAAGCCTTTTTCTATCTCTTTTTGTGTTGTACCGAAATAGTACGTGGCATTTTTATCTTGTGCATTTTCCGCACTTAGCATCGTAAATGTTTCCGGATCGGCATCTTTTATTTGTCCAACGACAACATCGCTCATATCATACCTATATGATTTCTGTATCATTCCGTAATACACTGACTTTTTATCCTTAAAGATGATCATGTTATCAGTAGCCCCTATTTCTTCGTATTCCTTGCTATTGAATCCCGTTAGCTCGTAAAAGTTTTTGCCATCTATTGACCAGAATAGATGATTGTTACTTTCAAGAATGTTCCACATGTCCATGTAGGATCTATATTTTCTGAGTATCGTAACTGGATTTTTTATTTTTGTATTTCGAACATAATCAAGTTTTCCTCTTTCATTTTTTGCATAGTAAAGTGCGTTTTTGTCTGCATAAAGTGTACTACTGATTTTTTGAAAGGATGCTGCATCTGAACTGGGAAGTTTTCTCAAGCGTGTCTGACTCCATGTTGACCCATCCTTATTTACTCCATATTTCGTCACGAGAATTGATATTTTTCCTTTTTGTGAATAAAAGTCGAGCCCAATTTCCGATATGGACGTTAGTTCTTGTGCGTCCGGACCGATTCTTTTTAGGAGTGAAGCTTTGGCATTATAGCTTGATGCCAATACGACTCCTGGAATGAGACAAATGGCTACTATTAGGACAAAATATGATGATTTCTTTGTATGCATACCTATTGTTTATCATGAACTAATGGCTTTATAGTCTCAATTTCTTGAAATTTCAATGATTATTCCAGTGCTAGATCATTTTCCCATTTACTTTACTCCGCTTTTGCGGAAGAATTGGCGCATGAGAAAAATAGAAATTATGGCTCCGGTTGGGTCTTTTGAGGCACTTGAGGCGGCTATCGAGGCGGGATGTAATAGTATCTACTTCGGAGTGGCGCAGTTAAATATGCGTACGAGAGCGGCGCATAACTTCACGCTGGATGAGCTGAAGGAAGTGGCCGATCGCTGCAAGGCGGCCGGTATCCGAAGTTACATTACGTTGAATGTTTTGTTATATGTGCACGATATGTCGATGATGCATACGATCGTGGAGGCCGCGAAAGCGGCCGGTATTAATGCAATTATCGCTCAAGATATTGCAGCGATTCAATACGCGCGTCAGATTGGTATGCCCGTACAGGCTTCGACACAACTTTCTATTTCTAATTTTGAGAGCGTGAAGTTTTATGCGCAGTTTGCGGATACGATTGTCCTCGCGCGTGAGGTGGACATCCCCATGATGAAACGAATTTGCGATGGAATCGAGAAAGAACAAGTTCGAGGACCAGCGGGGGGGTTGGTTCGTATAGAAGTTTTTGTGCATGGAGCGCTTTGCATTGCGCAGAGCGGACGATGTCATATGAGTTTGTTACAGAATAATACTTCCGCTCAGCGTGGCGCTTGTCTCCAGGAGTGTCGTAGAAAGTATCGAATTGTTGACGATGAGACCGGGAAGGAAATGGTAGTTGATAATGAATATGTCTTGAGCCCGAAGGATCTTTGCACCTTGCCTTTTTTGGATGCGCTCATTGACACAGGCGTGAGTGTGCTGAAAATTGAGGGACGTGGGCGTTCTCCTGTATATGTGAGTAGGGTTGTTCGAGTCTATAGAGAGGCTGCGGATGCGGTTCTTGCCGGAACATTCACTCCTGAAAAAATTACTCCTTGGATGAAAGAACTAGAGTCAGTGTATAACCGTGGATTTACTGAAGGATATTATCTGGGACGCAAGTTGCCGGAATGGAGCGGTGATCCCGGAAATCATGCAACAGAGGAGCGTGTGTATGTAGGAAATGTTATCCATTATTTTGATAAGGCTGGAGTTGCTGAGATTGAGGTGCAGGCAAATGAAATCAATAAAGGTGATAAGTATGCCCTTATGGGTAAGGTCACGGGTCTTATCCAGGACTATGTGAAGGAGATGAAGTTTGATGATAATTTTATCGAAAAATCCGGCAAAGGTGTAACTATAACGATGCCGGTGCCACGTGCCGTTCATAGAAATGATAAATTGTATTTACTTCGTAAACCTATTGCCCGTGTCATCGCTCAAAATTGTTCATGATCGTTCTCGATGTATTGGATGTAATTCTTGTGTCTGTATTGCCCCTCAAACGTGGGTTATGGACGAGAAGGAGGGAAAAGTTTTGCTGAACGATTCTGTTCAAAAAGGTAACCTCTATGTTGCTGATATTTTTGAGGAGGATGAGAAGGCAAATAGAGATGCTGCTGATGCCTGCCCGATGAGAATTATTAAGATTGAAAAGCATGTTCAATAAGTTCAAATTTTATTGACAGTAGGGTGGAAAAGACTTAGGATGAGCCCCATTTTCAATATTTTATGGATGACAGGATTGCATCACGAATTGAGCAAAACGATGGTACTTCTCAGATGGGTTCGGCTTTGACTCCAGCTAGTATGGATGAGTCTTTGTCTTGTGTGGCAACGCATGATGCAATCGCTCGGGTAGCCGCCCTTGATTCTCCTGAATCACCCCGGGTTGCTTTGCGAAAGGATATTCTTGCAACGTGGACTGGCGTTGACCACTCGATGTACAATGCCTTAGATACGATTGATTTGATCTGGATAACACTTATTAAAGAGCTAGGTATTCTTGCGGAGCTGGGAAAAGTCGGTGCCGGACAGAAGCTCTCGGCATTGGTTAATAGCGCTATGGAGAGCGAGCTTTCATATGAGGATATTGCAGCGGATTTCAACGCTCTTGTTGAATATGGTGATTACTGGAACGAGTTGACTCCGCCACAACAGGAAGAAGTAGGTAAGAGGGAGATTCAGGAGGAATTTGGTCATTTTTGGAGAATCATGGGTATTGATTCAATGTTTGCCGTGAAGACCAAGAAGATTGTAGGTGAATTGCATGATGTTATTACAGCGGTCGGTAATCTCGAAAGAGAACTTGGAGTCATACGCGAGAGACGTATAAATAGAGGAAGTTCGAAACCGTTCCTACCGGTTAAGAAAAATATAGAGGCCGAGGGGTTAGTACATATTCAGTCGCCATATATGGTATCAACGGCGCGCAAAACATATCCATTTGTTTCTGCTGCTATGTCGAGTGATTCGGATCAGGAACCGGTTGATGTTCGCGGAAGATCGGCGCTTCTTGTTTTTAACAAGCTTATAGTCAGATATCCGTTAGAAGAGGCGATTGCATTGCTCGATCTTGTTCTCTATAAACTAGAAGGTTCCAAAGACGGATTGCAACTTGTGGCTGTTCAGCAATATGGTCAGGGAGAAAAACAATATGCAAAAATTATTTCCGTAGGTAATCAGATAGTTATCCATACTAGACCTGCAGGGAATTTTACCCATACATTAATAGGTACATATTCTGGCAATGATGGCTCTATAGGCCAAGCAGTGCCGACTACCTATTCCAAGAGGGAGCTTGAAGTACTTCCTGGTGATATTTTGTATATGTTGTCATCTGATTGTTCTAAGGTAATTGATACGATGAGTCGTGCGGATTTGGAGGCTTTACTCAATGAAAAAGGCTCAACGGGCCGTATTATTCCTACTAATAATATTCGTCGCGTGATTAGTGGAAAAGATAGTAGTATTTTGACGCAAAAATGTGGAAAGCGAGAAGAGTTTGTTCCACCAGAATTTACCGATGAGTTAATGTCATCGCAACTCGCTACACTCGTCGAACGAATGGTTCGGGATAAGCCATTATATGTTGCCGTTGAAGGAGCGCATGTTCATGCTGATCGCGCCGTATCATCCACGCAGGCCGTGGGAGCTCGAGTTGCCGGATTACTTTCTGAGTTGCTTGGAAAAAGGGGAGCGAAAGTTTTTGGAGCGCCGATGGTTGATGATGATCATGTGGTAAATGCTTTTGATTACGATCATTTTTCCCAATTTTTACAAAAACAAGGTTACGATTTTAAGGAAATTATTTTCGAATCAAGTCCTCTTGTATATGAATTGTCATTGGATATTCTTCGTTTCCTGGCCGCTGAACATCCGCAAATGTTGAAACAAGTAGGTGATAATCTTTATTTGGATCTTGGTGATGTTATGATTGAATTGATAGAGGGTTTGAGTGGAGAGTTCAAGACCGGTTGTGTATTGTTTGATGCAGCGCTATGTCTCTACAAACTCTATCCGGAATTTTTAACAGAATTGTACAAACAACATGTGGCTCAAGTAATGCCTGAATCGCTATTTGCTCTGGTTCCTGCTCATTCTTTGATGTTGCAGATGTATCAGTCTTCTGGGAGACCTGAAGACCGAGAGAGAGCTATTAAGCAGCATTTGCCGCCTCGTACTGTGCGTTTGGATGATATTCATTCCGGAAAAGACACAAGGACTTTTTTGGGAGCTGTAGCGGACAAGATAAAACAGGATGCTGCTATTAGAGATCAGTACATTGTTACTATTCTTGAAGGCACGTATAGTAATCAGCAGAGGAAGCTCGAGGGGCTGATGAAATTATTGGGGTTGATTGATACGGATAAAATTGTTACCGTAATGTTTGACCAGGAAAGCGGAGAAGTCACCTTTAATAGATAATATTTATGCATCTCCAGTGTATCATTTGTTCTTTCACTGCTGAGGGCGATGCGAGCTTACTTACGTGTCCACATCATAACCAATACTATTTGTATCTTGAGGTTGTTGACGGCTCAAAGGAGGCTTTTTCTCTGTACGGAGAGGGAAATACTCCGGTGCATCTTTTTTCTGAACATGTGTATGTAAAAGATGAATCTCGCAATCCAACCGGATCGGTGAAGGATCGAGAAGTTGCAGGTATTTTTCGTCAGGCTATAGAGAGGGGAGTGAAGGAGGTGGAAATAGTATCAGCCGGAAATGGAGCGCTTTCTGCTGCGTATTGTGCGAAAGAGGCCGGGATGAAATTGCATTGTTTCATATCGAACAAAACATCAAAAAGTGTTGTAGAAAATTTGGAAAATCGCGGAGCAGTCGTTCATTTGGAGGATGGCGATTATGAAGAAATATTCAAGAAAAATATTGATTCCCATCCTTTCTATAATGTGACTCCGGGCATCAATCCGTTTGCCGAAGAGGGGACAAAGTTTATTGCTCACGAGCTCGTAGGCCAGGTTTCTGATATTGCTGCTGTCGTGATACCTGTCGGCAATGGAACCCAACTTTCGGCTATTTGGAAGGGATTTAAAGAGCTCTCGCTCGAAAAACTTCCCATGATGATTGGTGTGGAGATTGAAGGCTGTGACCCTGTGTATCGAGCCTATGAATGCGGTGAGGATTTTGTGGAATTAGATGAAATACCTGACACCAAGGCGACAGGCATTGCTGCACGATGCGCGTTTACGTCACCAAGGGCTGTTCGTGCTCTTAAAGAGAGTGGTGGCATGATTGTTCGAATTACCGAGAAGGAATTGGAAGATGCTATATGGGAAATTCGAGACAATCCGTCTTTCATCTGTGGGTCTACCTCGGCATCTGTATTTGCTGCGCTCAAGAAAATTTCTGTCGCTGGAAATGTAGTATGTATCTTGAGTGGCAAGCGGTAGGCTGGAAATCTCGGTCCATATTTGCTAGAAGGGGGATGCCACCTATTTCAGGCATATTATTTTGATAATGTGGTTAGCTCGTTCGCGAGCTGTTCTTTTAGTATTTCCGATAGCTGCATATAGCGTTCTTGAAGTTCGCGAAGTTTGTCTCTATTTACAGCTCCTTTTGCTGCATGTTTCTCGATTGCGTCCAACGATTGTAATACTGTGTCGCCGGCTCCTTTCAATACTCGCTGTAGAACCCATTTTGCTGGCCCGGTGAGATATTCTCTCATTACCGCTCTCTCTGCATCTGGGATTTTTTTCCATGGCGTCCCCCTTACGGCATCGTCTGTCCAGTTACTTCCATGTTGCGCGACTGTTTCTACAAAAGATGAGAAATTTGAAATATTTATAACGGATTTCGACGCTTCTTCGGTGGTTTTTTTGTTTCTTGTTTTTACTGGCTTTGGCACTACTACTGCTGCTACGGGTAGTGGTTCGGTGATGGCTATATCTGCTTGGGCAAGGAGAGCAGCGATTCGTTCATGGGCCAATGGTTTTGGTTTGTCACTTGGTGTTTCTGCTGCCGGCGCATCTCTTTGTGCAATTTTCTCTCTTATGATACCTACGGGATTTGACGTGCGTGAACTAGGGTAATAGTCCGGGCATTCAACGGCTTTTTCGGCCGAGACAAGAGCTTCTTCCAGTCGACCAAGTCTGTTGAATGCTTTTGAAAGCGTGATGTGCGCTACTGCTTTTTCGGGTGTTCGTTCGGCGATGATACTTTGAAAAATAATTGTTTTCCCCCAATTTTCTTGTCGTTGTGCTTGCATAGAGAAACCAATAAGATCTGAAGTATTGCATGTCGATAGGTCGGCATCTTTCGGAATATCTTCATAAAAACGTGGCCATGTAGGTTTGGCGATAGCCGGAGTTGTTTCTTCTGTCGGTGTCGTTATTTTCGTTTCGCCTTCTGGCAGAAGAATGGTTTCATCCACTTCTCGAAGGTTTTCATTTTTTTTGTTTTTTTGCTGTAGCCTGTTTCGCAGATACCCTATTTCTTCTCGATTTTGAGCTGTAGCGGAAGGTAAAATCTCTATTTCATCAAGAGTTTCCAATGAAGATGTAATATCATTTACCCTGCTGTAGGCTATTGCAAGCAAGAAGAGAGCGCGAATTGGATCGTAATTTTCCGAAGATCTTGCGACGATCGCCAGTTGATACTTGAGGGCCTGCTTCCACTTTTTTTTGCTTTTTGCTTCTGTTGCTAATTCGATTAACTGCTTTATTGGACAATCAGTTTCAGGATCCAGTGTTCCGGATTCAGATTTTTTCCCTCCAAACATGCGATTATCCAAAATGTTATATAGACGTCGAGGCATACTGTCAGAACTGAGTCGTCCCCATATTTCTCGATAATATACAAAAAATGTTTTTGGAAGTGGCTTATTTATAGTATGAAAAAGCTCATAAATCGTTGCTAGGTATGCCATGGAGCCTTGCAGATCACCTTCAATATATGACACCTCTATTTGATTTTCATAAAATTCGCCTAGTTCTTGTATGATTGCCGTACAGGCCTTGAACGGGTCTTCTGATAATGTACCTTTTTCATTGAGTCCTTTTGCGATTGTAGTAACATCATGTTCTATATTTCTTCTATGCTCTCCTCCTAGCAAGAGACCGTACTCTCGCATGACGAGATGTATTCGTGTTAGTACGCGAGTTGCTATGATTGCTGTATTCGGACCGGCATTTTCGCTGAGAGCCTCAGGCTGTATTCCTCCTTTTCTCTCTGCGCTATTATCTCTTCGTGAAGTTGGTGTGTTGATGTCTGTATCCATTTGTAATAGGGGGTAAATAAGAGGTCTTATTATCCACATCGAGTGCCCTATTGTCCAACGAATCAATCATAGCTATATTTCAGCTTTGAAATAACTTAATAAGAGGTTATTTTTAGCTGAACTGTATTTGAAATCGATACATTCCCATTCCGCACATGCCCTGGAGCGTGGTGCCTGTTTTTTGTGCCGGTACATCGATAT
Source organism: uncultured Candidatus Peribacteria bacterium (assembly GCA_964356305.1). Lineage (GTDB taxonomy): Bacteria > Patescibacteriota > Gracilibacteria > UBA1369 > UBA12463 > CALREA01. Next base: position 23,718 of record CAYHGS010000012.1, on the reverse strand, counting down.
TCGTTTCGCCTGATGGCGGTAGGTTGCCTTGATATCCGATGCTTGGAATTACTACCGAAGAAGAACAATCAAACGCACCCTTTGTTTTCATTCTGATAACGGTTGGTATGTTTGCCTTTGCACTGCTTATTTTTGGGGAGTATCCGCCTCTGGCAGTGATGGCGACTATTTGCTTTCCATCTTCCATGGTGACGTTATTCGCCGATTCTCCGGATGCTTCGTTTTGATACGAGCTTTCTTGTACGCTGAGATATATGCCTCCGAGAAGAAGTATGGCAAGTAGTGATAGTGTTATCGTTTTCATAGGTATATTGTAGTTCTTTTGCATTAAAAGTTAAAGATCGGAGGAATAATTCCTATCACGGCTAGGCTGTTGATGATGTTGAATAGGGCGAATGTTATAACAATAAGTCCTGCGGTTTTGAAGAAGATTCCTGCTTTTGAACTTTGCTGGATACTGAATGAGCTGAAACTAATTAATCCCAATACTGGCAGTGTTCCGAGGGCGAATGAAAGCATCGTAAGGGCGCCTGTAAGGAAATTTCCCGTTGAGAGCGTGTAGATTTGCATGGACTGCGTGAATCCACATGGCAGGAAAAATGTGGCAATTCCTATGAGAGCCGGAGTTAATGTATGATTTATTTCTGAAATTCCCGTGGCATGTTTGGAAATAAATTTTGGCATTCCAGGTGCTAATCTTTTTGCCCATGGAAAAACATCGAGGAGGTTAACGCCTAAAATAAGCATCACGATTCCGATGATGAGGCTCAGTATAAAGGTCGATGTAACGTTGAGCTGAAATGCTGATCCTACTGATCCTATCACGCCACCCAGAATAAAGAAGGAAAGTATTCTTCCGACGTGAAAAAGGATTTGTGGTCGAATTTTGTCTCCCTCTTTGGCAAATGTCGCTGACATAGAGAGGAGAAGACCGCCAACGACGGCCATACATGTCGAGAGCGATGCTACGATTCCGACAACGAATGCGGTACCATACGATACCTTGCTCGTGCTAATCAGATTTATGAGACCTACTTTTTGCAGTATGAAAAAAACAGCAATAAATGCGAGTGTAATTGGAATGGCTGTTTTGAAGTCCCGCCAGTTTTTTGATTGTAATCGTTTTTCTACCGAGAGGCTGTATCCACGTTTTTCCAATACCTCAGTTAAATCTTCTGCAATTGTTTCCGGATTTTTATCTCCAAACTCACCCGTTACTACGACCGTATGTGTTTTGAGACTTGATGTAGCCCGAGTGATATATGGTACATCCTGTAGTTCGCTTTCGGTCATCATGATGCAGGCTTTGCAGTGCATTCCGGTGACATGAAAGGTGTATGTTTTTTCCATTGAAAAGTGTGTAAGAAGATTATGGTAAAGGAGTTTATAATTTCTTCGCCTTAATGCGAAGAGAGTTTCCTACGACAGAGACGCTGGAGAATGCCATGGCAAGACCGGCGAAAACAGGATTGAGAAGTAATCCAAAGATGGGATAGAACGCACCTCCGGCGAGTGGAATTCCTACGACATTATAGAAAAACGCCCAGAATAGATTCTGTTTAATACCACGCATGGTCATTTTCGAAAGCGCGATTGCTTTTACTAATTTAGAAATATCTCCATTAAGAAGTGTGATTCCTGCGGACTCGATTGCTACGTCCGTTCCTGTTGCCATCGCGATTCCCACGTCTGCCTGTGCGAGTGCCGGTGCGTCGTTCACGCCATCCCCGGCCATTGCGACGACCTTGCCTTGTGCCTGAAGTTCTTTGATCTTGTCGAGTTTTGCCTCTGGCATTACATCGGATACCACTTCATCGATACCAACTTGTTTTGCGATAAATGCTGCCGTGTTTTTGTTGTCTCCGGTGAGCATCGTTATCTTGATTCCGAGCTGGTGAAGTCGGGAAACCGCTTCAATGGCCTCCGGCTTGATGGCATCCGCGATCAGAATTACACCAAGAATATTTTCTTTCGTTGCGAGAATAATTGGTGTTTTTCCCTCAAGTGTTTCTTTTTCTATAGATTGTTTATCAAATGAAAGTTTTAAGTCTTCCATGAGCTTCGCATTTCCCGCATAATACTGTGTTTTTCTAAGTGTTCCCTTGATGCCTTTCCCTTTTATCATTTCGAAACCTTCGACAGGGGAGAGTGTTCTATTTTTCTCCTTTGCATAGGCAATAATAGCGTGTGCGATCGGATGTTCGGATTTATTTTCAAGAGATGCGAGTATCTCTATGAGTTCGTCATCACTTTTCTGAGATGTATTCTGAATGGACGTCAGTTCCGGTTTTCCTTTTGTGATGGTTCCTGTTTTATCAACGACTACGTTGGTTACTTTGTAGAGTTTTTCTAATGTGGCGGCATCTTTGATGAGGATTCCTTCTCGTGCTCCTTTTCCTACTCCGACGATAATAGCTGTTGGTGTGGCGAGTCCTAGGGCGCATGGACAGGCGATTACGAGAATACCGACAAACGACATAAGTCCGAATGAGAGCGCCTGAGGAAAGCCAAGATATGCTGTTCCCACTGTCAGCCAAATGCCGAGGTCCACAAATGCAAATACAAGTACGACTGGTACAAAAATGCTTGAAATTTTATCGGCGAGAGCTTGAATTGGTGCCTTGCTGCCTTGTGCCTCCTCTACCATTTTAATGATGTGCGCGATCATGGTTTCTGATCCTATTTTTGTCGCCTTGAAGGTGAATGATCCGCTTGTGTTCATTGTTCCTGCAGCAATCGTATCGCCGATTGTTTTTTTCACCGGCATCGGTTCTCCCGTAAGCATCGATTCGTCGATGTAGGATAATCCTTCCGTGATGATACCGTCGACAGGAATTTTCCCAGCGGGTTTTACGATGATCAGTTCGCCATGTACCACTTGATCTACGGGAATTTCCATTTCTTTTCCGTCGCGTACCACAAGCGCCGTCTTTGCTTGCATGTTGAGGAGTTTTTCTATGGCATCGCCTGTCTTGAGTTTTGATTGTGCTTCTAGGTATTTTCCAAGGGAGATGAAGGCAATAACCACAATCGCAACATCAAAGTAGGTGTTTTCTACATTTATATATGGCTTGAGGCTTTCCTCGAAGGCTCCAATGACAGCACTATAAAAATACGCAGCCGATGTTCCAATGCCAATAAGTGTATCCATGTTTGCTTTCCCGTAGCGAAGAAATCTGTAAAAACCTTGAAGATATGGTTTGCCTACCACGAAGAGCATGTATGTGGCTACAAGAGGCAGTAAATGATGGAAGAATTCGCTCCAAAAGTATGGCATTTCGATAACCTTCCCGAACGATGCCAGGATATCCCATACCATGACGAAGATACTGATTATAGTAAGAGGTATGCTCGTAATAACCTGATTTTTCATGGCTGAAAGTTCAGCCAATTTCTCCGCCTTTTGCTGATTCATTCCTGATTCTCCTGATGCTTTTTCTTCTAGGATGAGGGAATATCCTAATGGTTTAATTTTTTCAGAAAGAGCTTGCGGACTTACTTTGTTTTCATCAAACGAGACTTTAGCCGCTTCTATTCCATAGTTTACTTCTGCCGAAATAACGCCATCTGTTTTTTGGAAGGTTTTTTCGATGATTCCTGCGCATGAAGCGCAGTGCATTCCCTTAATTTTGAATGTTTTTGATGTATTCATATTAGTTAGAGAGGTTATAGATTTTGAGTAATTCCTTGATGGCTTTTTCTTTGTTTTCCTTTAGCTGATGGACGGCGCATGTATCGAGATGTCCAGCCAGGAGTTCTCTTTTTACCGATTTGAGTAGCCCCGCGACACTATCTACTTGTTGAATGATTTCCGGACAGTATGCGTCTTTCTCTATCATCGCAATGACTGTTTCTAGTGTTCCTTTTGCCTGTTTTGCCAATTTTGCCACTTTTGACTTCTTGGTCGGGGGATGTTTTATCATTTGAATATATGTATTACAAAATAATTACTACCTAGTACCTAGGGTACAGGTTAAACGAATGGAATGCAAGCTCAAAATAACGTGATACCATTATTATGGTTGAACTGATTTTCTCTGTTCCTTTATCTCGCTTTTGTGAGCCTTGTCTTTGAGCATTTTTTCTTTGGCGCGTTTTGAGCGTTTTTGTTTTTGTTTTCGAATCTTGTGAATTTTTTGGGCTAATTCTGAATGCCTTCCTTTTATTTGTTCTTCTATTTTGAGAATCAATAATTTATAGGCCGATACTCTATTTTTGCTTTGCTCGCGGTGTTTTTGGCACCGCACAATGGTGCCGGTCGGAATATGTTTCAGCATCACGCAACTGGCTGTTTTGTTTATTTTTTGGCCTCCCGCGCCGCTTCCGGTTACAAATTTTTCAACAATATCTTGCTGGTTGATTCCAAGCTCTCGAGCTTTTTGAAGTACATCGGGTGGTAATTCCATAGTAAGGTTCATAGCGATTTCTTAAGCTATACTACTACCGAAGGATCTGACTCTTCCAAGCGCTTTATATAAGCGGTCAGTATGGTTCGGTTCGTACGATCACGAATCGTGAATTCCAGAGTGTCTATAATGGTTTTTTCTCCAATTTTTGGCAGTCGTTCAAAAACTTCTTGGAGAAGTCCTGAAACGGTAGTATATGTTTCGTCTTCCGGAATAAGCGTATTGAAGTATCTATTGAAATCGATTATGCTCGTGTCTCCTTCGACGACGTAGCCTCCATCTTTTTCCTTCCGAATAGATTTTTGCTCCATATCGGTTTCGTCAGATATCTCACCTACGAGCTCTTCGAGAATGTCTTCAATAGTAATGAGACCATCCACTCCGCCGTATTCATCGGTCACAACAGCAAGATGAACTTTTTCTTTTTGAAATTTTCTCAAAAGCGCGCTGATTCTCTCGGTATTCGTTACGTAAAACGGTGTTCTGGATAGTTTAAGCAGATTTACGTCATCTCTTTGCCCTCTTTCTATATACTGAAGAAGATCCTTTCCATTGAGAATACCAACGATGTTATCAATAGAATCTTTATACATTGGTATGCGCGAATAGCCGGAATCGATGATGAGTTTAATATTTTCCGCGACAGGAGCATCAATATCGATAGCAAATATTTTCGTGCGAGGCATCATTACCTGACCTACGGCGATGTCAGCAAATTCAAATACATTTTCCATGATTTCATGTTCGTATTTTTTTATTACTCCTGACTCCTGGCTTTCATGGAGCATAATTCGTATTTCGTCTTCGGAAAGTTTCCCTTCAGAAAAGCTGGTCTTGTCTCCAAATATTTTCAAAATAATGTTACTCGATATTGTGAGAAATTTTGTAATAATGAATGAAATTTTTGATAATACGTAGATAGGACGCGCGGCGAAGAGAGAGAAGCGTTCAGAGAATTTGATAGCAAGTGATTTTGGAATAAGTTCTCCGAATACAATTGTAAGATAGGTGATCAAGATGACGATGAGCGCTAGGCTTATTCCTCCGGCATTTTGTGAAATGAACAGTATGGATGATTTTTCAAGTAACGGCGTAAGTGTTACGGTGATTTTGGTCGCGGCGTATGCTGACGCGATTGTACTCACGAGCGTTAGGCCAACCTGAATGGTAGCGAGAAGATCTTCTGGATTTTTCTTGAAGTTCTCAATGATAAGTGCGTTGCGATTACCATTTTTCACGAGCTGCTTGAGTCGTGTTTTGCGAAGTGAGATGATGGCCATCTCGGTTCCGGAGAAAAATCCGTTCAACAGGATAAGCGCTATAATTACGGCAATGTCTGAGGTGATTTCGTTCATACGACGGTTATTATACCATAAATTAGTATAAATATCTTTATTATTACTGTATTCTTGTAGTCGGGTACCACGGTAGGGCAGCGATAGCTTATTTTAACTATGTATCAGCCTTATGGCAACTGTAAATGAATTAAGCGGGACTCGAGGTCAAAATTTACAGGTCAGAGACCTTTCCCGATATTTTTTGTTTGTTTGTTTTTGGGCGGTATTTTTTTATTTCTTCCTACTTCTCAAGCCGTTTTTTTCCATTATTATTTTTTCAGCGGTGTTCGCGATTGCTCTTATGCCGATTCATCGTCGAGTGTTGCTCTTATTCCGTTATCCCAGTCTTTCTGCCGCAATTTCCTGTGTCCTTTTTACTTTCGGTATTGTTTTACCATTTATAGCTCTTATTTTTGTCCTTAAAGATGAGATGCTTTCTCTTTATTCCTCAATCCAAGCATGGCTCCAGCCCGGCGTGTTGAGCGCGACGTTCCAGTGGCTGCCTGGGCATTCTTTTTACGATACGTATCAGTATTTACTAATCAGTATTCCCATTCAGCCTGTTGATATGACGGAACAAATTATCACTTTTATGCGCGAAATTGTGAATTTTCTTTTGAGAGAATCGCAGATGATTATTGCGGAGTCTCTTCGTTTTTTCGTTGGTTTTCTTATGATGTTTTTTTTACTTTTTTATTTTTTCAGGGATGGATTGGCTATTGTTTCTCGCATTACTCACTTAAGTCTGTTGCCTCAATATCAAGAGGAGATACTTGTTCATAAAATTCGTTCCTTGATGAGTGTTATTTTTTACGGGGTAATCCTGAGCGCCCTCGTACAGGGACTTATTGGAATGATTGGTTTCTCTATTGCCGGCATTGGAAAACCTCTTTTATTAGGTATTTTTGTTGCTTTTCTTTCGCCTATTCCTTATGTCGGTACGGCATTGGTTTGGGTGCCGGCTGTCGTGTTGCTTTATTTGGCCGGCGATTTTTGGCAGGCAATTTTTCTTGCCATTTGGTGCACTACGATTATGTCCTCCGTAGATGCTTTTTTGAAACCCCTCTTTATTGGTAGGCAGGCAAACGTGCATTCGCTTCTCATGTTCGTGTGTCTTTTTGGTGGTATGGCGGTGTATGGACCCTTGGGGTTAGTTATCGGTCCTCTTGTTGCGTTGCTTGTTGTGACTTTTTCTGAGATGTATTTGGCGAGTAAACCTTTTATGTAAGGTAGGTATTTTGCGTTTTATTCTATATTTTAGCTTTGATTGCGGCTTTTTTTCTTTTTAAAAGATTTTGCTTGCTTTTATCCTAAAATCTGGTATTATATGTCTGTACATTGAAATACGGAACGAATCTTGGGGCGCAAGCGGTGATAAACACTTTTTCTCGCCGGCTGTGCCTTAAGCTTCAGATCACATGAATAAGCCTGGTCATATATTTTCCCAAAAATATATCGCCACTGAATACTTACGTTATATGGGTTTAGTGTATAACGAGAAGTGTCAGACAGATTGTATGTTGGGATAACCTGATATACAAAAGATTACTTCAGTAATGAAATAATTTTTACTCTAACCTCTTATCTGCTGCTAAAAATGCTATTTGGAACTTAAGGCTTTTTTTGTACAAAAATTCCCAGAGGGAATTTTTTTGTTTCCGTTTTTATATCTATGCTTCTTATTTCTTTTTCAAAATCGTTCCCAGATCCAATGTATCCGTAATATTTATTTGATCAACGAACTCGGACATATGAGAAACCAAGATAATCGCACCTTCAAAAGCGTCGATGGCTTTTGCGATAATTGGAAGATGGCGGAAGTTGATATGATTGGTAGGCTCATCGAGAATCAGGAGCCCTGGTTTCTGCAGTACGAAGCGTGCATAACAGAGGAGACCCTTCTGGCCTTCAGAGAGGAAGCCAACCTTGTTTTTCATTAATTCTGATGTGAGGAGGAAGTGTGCTCCTGCGGAATAAATTTCTTTTGGATTTGGATAGTCCATCATTTCAGCCAATGAGTCGTAGACCGTTTTATCGAAGTCGAGACCGGAGAAGTCCTGCTGATAGTATCCGACTCGTAAATTTTCGGAGATTATTGCTCCTTTTGACTCACTAAGCGCAAGTTCACGGAGGAGTGTACTTTTGCCGATTCCATTTGGTCCGATGATTTGCAGTCTGTTTCTGCGCCATAATTTAATATCAACTTTTTTCTCTTTTCGTTCTCCGTTTTGAATGACTCCTACGGAATTGATGGTGACCATCACGTCTGACCATGGCTCCTGTACGGGAATAGCGAAGGGTCGAATCGTCTTGTCATCTTTCTTTACCTCTACCTTGTTTTCCTCATCCTCTTCGACCTCTTCGCGAAGTTTGCTGGCGAGTTTACGCATTTTTCCACCTTTGTGTGAGAAGAAGTTTACCTTGTCCTTGCGGTCTTGAATGTTCTTTTCCAGCTGTGCATTTTTTCTCTCTTCACGGGCAATCTGCGCGGCGATTTGCTCTACGACGTCGAAATAATCTCCAACATACTGCTCAACCTTTTTGGTATAAATATCAAGATTCAACACACCTTCCGTGAAAGCGTTCAAGAAGTTAGCATCATGCGAAATGACGATGACAGTTTTTTCGTACCCCATGAGAAATCCTGTCAGATGATCGATACCATCCGTGTCGAGATTGTTCGTAGGCTCATCTAACAGGAGAATATCCGGTTCTTGAATGAGGGCATATGCGAGCAAAAGACGAGCGAGCTGTCCCCCCGAGAAGTCTTTAATTTTTTTATCAAAAGGTGTTGCGAGATGTACGACCTCGAGTACGTCCTTTACGAGTTTTTCTAGCGTATGTTTTTTTTCCGAAAAAGCAGTGGCGAAATACTGTAGTATCGTCAGTTCGAAGAATTTTCTTGGCATTACTTGAAGTCCGATAGCGATAGTTGCATTATTGGTGATGTGTACCTTTCCTCTTGTTGGCTTGAGTGTTTCAACTTCACCTTCATCGTTTTTTGTACCATCTGCTCCTAAGAGTAGCTTAAAGATGGTACTTTTTCCTGCACCATTTTGTCCCATAATCGTTATTTTGGCATTTTCACGTACGGAAAAGCTCGTTTCATCGAGGATTACTTTTTCGTTATCGTATGAATAGGATACTCGGTCAAATCTGATAATTACGTTACCATGATCCATGGGTGCAGCTTTGTAAATGATATATCTCTCAAGGAAGGCCTGCGGAGTATACCATAATAAACGCCTTTTGCTACCCTTTTGCGTCTATTTTTCTGTCTACTTGCATTCGAGGGCTGTTTGCAGGTTTGGTAAGTTATCTTTCATAACGCTGATATAGTTCTTACCGGTTGCGATTTCTTCGTTGGTTAATCCTTCCAGCGGGTTGAGCGTGAGCGTTTTTACTCCACTTGATTTTGCTAACGTATCAGCAATTTTTGGACTTACAAGCGTCTCAGTCAAAATATATTGTATGCCTTTTTGCTTTATGAGATTGGTAATATCCGCCATCGTTTTTGGTGAGGGCTCTATGTCAGGGGATAATCCCGCAATCGGAATTATATTGAGATGATAGCGTTTGGCTAAGTATGCGAATGCTCCATGGTTTGTGATAAATGTGTCGAATTTGCATGATTTAAGGCCATTTGCGTATGCGAGATCTAGAGCATTTAATTCTTGTATGAACTTTTCCGTGTTTGATTTATAAATGTCGGTATGCGCGGGATCTATCTCGATAATTTTTTTACTTATTTCTTCTGTTTCGATTTTGTAATGTATGGGATCCAGCCAGAGATGTGGATCATTTGTTATGGTGTCGTTTTTGAGGAGATCTGATATCTGCATTACCTGAATGTTGTTTTTTTGAAGATCAGGGATAATTTTATCTTTCCACGGTTCTAATCCAAGACCGTTATAAATGACGAGGTTTGCCTCTCGCATATCGATGATATCTCTTGCTGTCGGTTCATAGTCATGTGGTTCGGTTCCTCCAGGTACGATATTTTTTATGGTGGCCAGATCGCCTGTAATTTGATGTGCTATTTCATAGAGAGGATAGAAGCTCGTTACTATCCTCAGGGGTTGATTCGCATTTGAGCTTATAGGTGACTGCTCTCGATTACTGCAACCCGTGAATGTGATGGCGGAGATGAGTATGATCGATGATATAATTTTATTCATATAATTTTAAATGCAATATAGTTGCATTTAGAATAAAGAAAATATCATCAGACTGCAAGCCTATTTATGAGAATTATACTAATGCTCTTCCTGCTTTATGCCATGTCTTGATTTACTCCTCTTTTAGGCACGGGCTTATATATTCTTGTTACCGGCATTTTATTGAAATCTACAGGATTAGAGTGAAATCTACCAAGTGTACCCGCTGAGGCACTTGCCATTTGGGCCTGGTGATTTTCTTGTGGGCCAATCCACCCGATGAAGACAGCGCTGTGATTTCCGTTTGAGTCGACGGCATGTAATGGTTCGCCTTTTTTGTTTACCTTCCGCTCTTGAACATAATGTCGTTCCTGATTGTAGAAAATATGATCTCCCGGCTTGATCTGATCCAGCATGAAATTGTCGGCGTGTTTGTCTCCGCAATCTCTCCCGTGATATTGATTTACGCTGTTATATACCATGTCTCTTTTTACGCCGGCCTCTCTGTATATGTGATCTACCCAATAGAAGCAGCAGCCTTTTATTCCCCCTGGACGATCATCGAATGGCGGTGTTCGGTATCCCGACTTAATGGATGCTACGATCGTATCCACTACTTTTTTCCCTGAGCCGGTCGATTCGACATGTTCGGTCATGGCGGCGATATCTTCGTCTGATAGTTTTTTTTGTTTTCTAAAGTGTGGATTTTTTTTCTCTAATGTATTGAGCCAGTCTTCGTCTTCTTTTCCATGAAATTTTTCGTACTGTTTTTCTGCTTCTATGCGTTGCTTTTCCGGATCGTCACTTTTTGGCGCATCGGATTTCTCAAGAAATTTTTTCATGAAATCCAAATCTATGCCTTTTTCGGGTTCCTTTTCTCCTCCGATGATGACGATATCTCCACTGTATATGGCAATATATCCTTCTTGATCAAAGAAGCCTCTTCCTTTTTTATTTTCCCCCTTTAGGCCAATGCGTTTTTCGCTTGTACGCTTATTGCTTGGATCATTTTCGCTGTATGCCGTTACTTTTCTAATGGTTGGCGGCAAGAGATCCGCGGCGCCAATTTCATTTTCGGCGAACGTATTTCCATGAAAGTTAATTTTTAATTTCGTTCCCGGTTTTGGATTGATATATTCCGTCCATTTCGAGAGATCAATTTTTTCATAGTCTTTTTTGGCTATTTCATCCGCGGGATCCGTAAATGAGTACATCAAGATTCCCGGATATTTCTTTTCCAGTTCCACGAGCGTCTTGGCGTCTAAATCTCGAATGTCATTTAGTGTGTCTATCTGGCTGATTATTTTTTCTACACCCCTGAGCTTCTTTATTTCTGTTTCGACTTTTGATTTTACTTTCAAATTTTCAACATAGGGAGTTCCGTTTTGGTCCTTGCGCGCCAGTTCTTCTTCTATTTCTGCTTCTATTTTTGTTCGTAGCTCGTCTTGTTTTTTCTTGGTATCTATTTCTGTCTTCAGGGCAGCTACACCGTGTTTTTCAGTGAACTTTTTGCGAGCTTTTTCCTTGTCGACTCCTTTTTTGAGAGCTGCCGCATCGAGAATTTGCCCTGTCGTTTGTTTTTCTGGTGTTGGATTTCCCATAACATGTTATGTATTTGAATTTCTTCTTGTTATTATATCATATTTTGGCTTTAATTGCCAGTTCAGTAAGGATATACTTGCATCAATGAGATTGATTGAAGCTAGAAATATAGTGATTGGATGGATCTATCGGACTCTTTTGAAGCCAATTTTTTTCATGTTTGACCCGGAGAAGGTACATGAGGGTATGGTACGTTTTGGGGTGTTTTTAGGTTCATTTCGCCTCACGAGATTCCTTACGGCTCTTTTACTCGGCTCGCCAAATGATCCCATATTACGACAGGTTTTTCGTGGGGTTATTTTTGAGAATCCTATTGGATTAAGTGGGGGATTTGATAAAAATGCTGTTTTGACCCAAATTATACCAGAAGTTGGATTCGGATTTATGGAGGTGGGGTCGGTGACGGCACGGGCGTATGAGGGTAATCCTGGCAAGCACTTATGGAGAATGCCTGCCTCGCGCGCCCTGGTTATTAACTATGGCCTCAAAAACATAGGGGCTACCGCAATCTCGCGGAGGCTAGGGGGTCAGTCTTTTTCCTTCCCTGTTTCGATTAATATCGCCAAAACGAACTGTAAGGAGACGAACGATGTGGACATCGGTATCGCTGATTATGTCGAAACATTCAGGGCATTTTTGAATATCGCTTCTTTCTTTACTATCAATATCAGTTGTCCGAACGTAATGAGTGGTCAGCCTTTTCATGAGCCGGAGAATTTGAATCGACTGTTGATTGCGCTGGATGCCATACCTACAGAGAAGCCAATTTTCATCAAAATCTCTCCGGATCTTCACCCTGAACAGCTTGATGGAATTATTGAAATTGCTTCCCAGCACCATGTAGACGGCTTTATTTGTACTAATTTGAGTAAACGCAGAGACCTTCAGACAATTAATCCAAAGGATTTTGTCCCTGGCGTAGGTGGTATTAGTGGAAAGGTAGTCGAACCGCTTACGGACGAGCAAATCGCGTATGTTTACCGCCGGTCGCAGGGTCGGTTCCTCATTGTCGGCGTGGGGGGTATTTTTTCCGCGGAGGATGCTTACAGGAAGATCCGCTTGGGGGCTAATTTACTTGAACTTATTACGGGTATGATTTACCAAGGACCGCAACTTATCAGTGAAATTCAACTCGGCCTTGTTCAGCTTCTCGAAAAGGACGGTTTTACCCATGTTTCCCAGGCAGTCGGTATTGACACTTGACACATGTATATTTATAGGATAGATTACAAGTCCTTAAAAAAACGTATTACATGTTCAGAAAAAGAGTCAGTTCCAGTTCAGCAAGCACAGGACGCACATCATTTGGCGGTGCAAGTAGTGGTAGTCGAGCCCCAGGAGGCCGCGCAGGCGGTAGTCGTGGAGGATTTAGTCGCGGTGGAGGACGCAGTGGCGGCTTCGGCGGACGTTCCCCTAGCCGATTCTCGAAAGGCGGTCCACGAATCGATATTAACCGATTTGTTAATAAAGCTAAGCCCGTTGTGGCTGAGGCAGCCTATGTCTCTAAGAATAAGTTTGCGGATTTTGATATTCACCCTAAGCTCAAGGAGAATATCGTAAAGAAAGGTTTTGAGTCTACAACCCCCATTCAAGATCAGGCTATTCCTCATATTTTACAGGGTAAGGACGTTGTAGGTATTGCTAATACCGGTACCGGTAAGACGGCTGCCTTCTTGATTCCCCTTATCAATAAGGTGTTCCATAACAAGAATGAACGTGCCCTTATCGTCGTTCCTACTCGTGAGCTTGGACAACAGATTTTGGATGAGTTTCATACTTTTGCTGATAGATCCGGTTTGCGAGCAGCTCTCTGTATTGGAGGAGCAAGCATGGGACTTCAGAAGCGTGATCTTCGATACAATCCGAACTTCGTTATTGGTACGCCGGGTCGTTTGAGAGATTTGATTGAACAACGATGTATTGACCTTTCTCAGTTCCAAAATATTATTTTGGATGAGGCGGACCGTATGGTCGACATGGGCTTTATCGCTGATATCCGATTCTTGATCGGTTTGATGCCGAAGGAGCGTCACTCACTTTTCTTCTCTGCAACGATTTCGAAAGAGATTGAAGTTTTGATTCGAACATTCTTACGAGCTGAACATATCTCTATCTCGGTCAAGTCTGGTGATACGGCAGCAAGTGTTGATCAGGATATTATCCGAGTTCCGAACAAAGAAAAGAAGCTCGAGGTTCTCCATGAGCTCTTGTCAAAGCCTGAATTCGCAAAGGTATTAATCTTCGGACGTACTAAGCATGGTGTTGAAAAATTATGTGTTATGCTCGCAAAATTGGGACATAAGGTTGCCTCTATCCATGGAGACAAGCCTCAGTCCAAGCGTCAGCAGGCTCTCAATGATTTCAAGGCGGAGAAGATCAAGATTCTCGTCGCTACGGACGTGGCTGCTCGAGGTATCGACATTCCAAATGTCTCCCACGTTATCAACTTTGATATTCCTCAGACCTACGAAGACTACGTACACCGAATCGGTCGTACCGGTCGTGCGAACAAGACGGGTATTGCCCTTACGTTCGTAGAATAATCAGTATAGAAAAATTGTAACATAAGCCGCCGATGTATATCGGCGGCTTATTTTTTTGCTCTTTTCGGCGCGTTTTGGTATCGTATATTTGTATTTGGTATTTGCATTAAACCCTCATTTTTATGCGAGAAATTCGAATTGATGAAAACAGTCTAAATCGAAATGGAAAAAAGACGGGTAGACAGATTCGCGACGTAGAGATTCCGAGCGGCGATATGGGTTTTCAGGTTAGCGAGATTACCGATGACGATACTATTGAGAATGGTATTATAAGCGCCCCTATTGAGGATCGAGAACCGGGGGATTTGGTGAAGGTTAGATTTGATAAGTTTGTTCAGCTGGTAGCAACTCATAACTTCGAGGAGGTTTTGAAAAATCATGCAGAAGAGGATATCGTCATGAATTCGAACTTGTTGATGGATTTGGCTTCGGCTCACGAGGATACAGATGATTCCAAAAAACAATCGATGATGATTGGAGTCGGTGTTTTGATAGGTTTAGTCGTGGCGCTTGTCATGTTTAAACTTTTTTAAGAGTATAAAAATTCGATGTGGCTGTTAGATTCGTTTATGTTTTATGCGTTTTTGGCAACGGCCTCCATGGCGATTAGCCAGTTCGCCTCACCTCCTGATATTTCACATCGATACTGTGGGCAATTTGATGATGCTCTTTGCAGAGCGGCACCATGAAGTTAGGGTCGTGTGACCCATCCAGCGCCCACCGTCTCATATGATGTATATTTTGCGATGTCTTATGACAGCCACTTTTAGCACATTTTTGCCCATATTCTTTCTTGAGAATACTTTTGATTCTTGCAGGAATGTACCTGGAAGATTGTTCCGGAAGTGATTCCGCGATCTGTTCTTTTGCCTGTATAATTTCTTCTTCTCTATCGTTTAATGCCTCCCTGAGAAGTGCATTGATGTTTATTCCTTTTTCCTCAAGTTCAAGTAATCTTTCCCTTACATCTTCATCGAGACGCGGCTCTCCTTGCAAAAACAACGAATTACTTTCTGGCTTGTGCCCGGGCACATCAATAACGAGAGGTTGGTTCGCGAGTCGATAGTCTCGTACAAGTGTTTCTATGGCAGGTTTAGATAACAATCTCACTTTCTCCGCCAACTCACCCTGATTTTCTTTCGTAGCAATACTGACCACGCGAGATAATTTGTTCAGACTCACTTCTCCGCTGATCAATAACGCCTTCAACATGGGCAGATTGTCGAATCGTCTTTCCACATTCAACGCTAACGATATTTGTTCCTCACTCAACCCGGCAAACTTCTTTCCAAACTCATAAATACTTCCACATCCACGTTTCTCATACAATTTCCGCTTAGCCACTTCAGGCAACAACCCAATAAATTTATTTCTCCACTCCAAAACCTTTTTCCCATATAATTCGCAGAGTTCTAGCAATTTCATATCGGTCATAGGCTTATGAGATGAGAAAATAAAAATAAACGGGAGAATTAAATCCTGGTCGTCCATGAGGCCGACCGTTGTGTAGGACTAATTCCTTAACCGTTTTGTACACAGATTATAGCAAAAGGAAGCCAAAATAACGAGTATCGCGACTTGAGAAACAGAGATAAGTATGTCACAATAACACACATAATACAGCAGCAATAAGCCAAAAATGATAATGTATATTTTTACATTTTCTATAGAAATTCCTTTATAGCTCCCCTAAATCTACTTTGACCTTCCTTCTTATTTTCACTAGAATGCCGATGGTAGACTTCACGAGTGTGCATAACTTATTTACGAATCTTATGAGTACAGAAAAATCTCCCTATCGTCGAATTATGTTGAAGCTTTCGGGTGAAGTGCTTGCAGGACAGCAGCAGTTCGGAATTGATGGGCCTACACTTGAGCATTTGGCAAAAAGCATTCAAGAGGTGACGACTACAGGAGTGCAAGTTGCCCTCGTGTTAGGAGGAGGAAACTTTTGGAGATTCAGAGATCAAAAAGAGCTCCATTTAGACAGAACTATTTCCGATAGTATGGGGATGATTGCTACCGTGATGAATGCCGTTGCTATGCAGGAGAAATTGAAATCACTCGGAGTGAGAGCGAAGGCTTTTTCCGCTTTACCAATACCATCAATACTTGATACCTATGCTCCGCAGAGGGCTCGTGAGGCTTTTACTACGTATGATGTTGTTCTCTGCGCCGGTGGAACGGGTAGTCCTTATTTTACTACTGATTCTGCGGCTGCGTTGCGTGCGCTTGAACTGCAGTGCGATGTTTTTTTGAAGGCGACAAAAGTGGATTATGTTTGCGATAAGGATCCGAACAAACATACGGATGCGAAAATATTCACTACGGTTTCATATCAGCAGGTATTGGAGCTTGGTCTCGAGGTTATGGATCTTACCGCTGTTTCACTTTGCATGGATAATAAACTTCCTATTATTGTTTTTAACATGCAAAAGGATGAGAATCTCATGAAGGTTATTTGTGGGAAACAAGTCGGGACAACTATCTCGTAATATTTTTTACCTTTTTACTTTTATTTTTATGACTTCACAGGAAATTATTCACGGCGCTAATGATCTCATCATAAAGGCAGTTTCTCATCTGAAGGACGAGTTTTCTCGTTTGCAAGTCGGCAGGGCAAGTCCTGCTCTTGTGGAGGAGGTTCGAGTTGATGCTTATGGCTCTTTGCAGTCATTGAAGAGTGTCGCTAGTGTCTCGGTTCCTGATGCGAAAACGATTCAGATTCAGCCATGGGATAGGGGATTACTCACAGCTATCGAGAAAGGAATTCAGATGGCGAATATTGGACTTATGCCCAATAACGATGGTGTTGTTATCCGAATTAATATTCCGCCCCTCACCGAAGAACGACGAAAGGAGTTGGTAAAAGTTGTCGGTCGTTATACTGAAGATGGAAAGATTGCCGTTCGAAACATACGACAAGATGTGAATAACACTCTTAATGCTATGAAGAAGGAGAGTGAAATTTCCGAGGATGAATATTTTGGCGCTACGAAGGAGCTGCAAGTATTTGTAGATCACGCCAACAATGAAATAGATACGATAGCAAAAAAGAAGGAACAAGATATAATGACGGTGTAATCACCTCACCTTCCTCCTCATGCACCTCCTCCTCACGATTATTGTTTTTATTGCGATATTATCCGTTCTCGTGCTCGCGCATGAATTTGGACATTATTATTTTGCAAAGAAAGCCGGTGTACGTGTCGATGAGTTTGGATTTGGCCTTCCTCCACGTCTGTGGAGTAAGAAAATCGGAGAAACGCTTTATTCTCTGAATTTGTTTCCTGTAGGTGGATTCGTGAGGCTTTTTGGGGAAAGTCCTAGTGAGCCGGGTGCTCTCAAAAATCCAAGAAGTTATGCCTCGAAGACACTTCGTCAGCGTTTCTTGATTGTTTCTGCCGGCGTTTGTATCAATATACTTTTAGCGGTGTTTTTATTATTTTCCGGTTTTTTGATTGGTATCAAGCCGCTTTTGATTGATCAGGGGGATGTTCTTACGGCCATTCAGGATGGGCAACTTCAGATTAAGACCGGGTATATGATTAAAGAGGTTAAGCCTGGAAGTTTGGCTGAAAGTGTAGGTATTAAGCCAAATGATTTGCTTGTTGAGGTGAATAGCAGGGGAGTTATTACTCAGGAACTTCTGACTCAATCGGTTCAGCGCGGAAAAGACCTAGGATTATCGCTTAAGCTTCGACGTGGTGACTCGTTGATATTACTGAATATTCCAAAGCAAAAATTTGACGATACAGGTTTGGGAATAGGTCTGTATGAGTCGTTTATGGTTCCAAGAATCGTTGTTCAGAGTGTTGATCCACAAAGCGAAGTGTCGAAGGCTGGTATCAAAGCAGGGGATGTACTTCTCTCTATTGATGGTGTTCCCGTATATTCATCGAGTGATTATCAGTCCCTCTTGACGCAGAAATCGATGAAGATTATCTACGAGAGGCAGTTCAAGGAATATGAGGCTGCCGTGACCTTTCCACAGCGACATTCGGTTATTGTAGGGGACATTGTTTTTGGCAGCGGAGCTGAGAAATCCGACCTCAAAAAGGGAGATGTAATTCTTCAAGTTGAACATCAAGATGCCGTTTCGTCGGAACAGGCAATAGATTTATTGAATGCTACGAAATCTTCCGGAAAACCTGCCCAGCTCCTCTTGGAGCGAGCCGGCAAAACGTTAACATTGTATTTGAGTTCGGGGGCAGATGGTACGTTTGGTGTACGTTTGGCACCAATTATTAATCAAAATCTCGGTATGGTTCTCGAGGGCGCAACGCTTCCTACCACTATGGTTGAACTTCGACCGGTTCGATACGGTTTTTTTAAGAGTCTTGGTATGGCATTTACCGAGACCTATCGCTTGGGAAAGGCTACTCTTGGTATGTTTGGAAATCTCGTCGTTGATCTTTTCTCCAAATTTTCTGTTCCCGAAGGTGTCTCCGGGCCGGTAGGAATCGCACAAATGACCGGCGTGTTTGTTACCGAAGGTCTGCTATCTCTCCTGCGATTTATGGCACTTCTTTCCCTGAGTCTTGGCATCTTGAATCTCTTGCCATTTCCGGGTCTCGATGGAGGACGATTGCTATTCATTATCATTGAGGCGGTCATCGGTAGACCGGTAAATCAGAAATTTGAACAGGCCGTTCATGGCATCGGTGCCATATGTCTTATCGTGATTATTTTTGCTGTTACATACAAGGATATCGCGAGGTTGTTTTAGGAAGAGTGAAATTCTTTCTTGCGTGATTTTTTTTGTCACTTCTGGCTCTCTTGCCAGTTGGTTTTAAATGTTATTGAGTCACTCTTTTGTATCAACATGTAGTGGGTTTATTTTTTTGTCTTACGAAATAAAGAATTGTGCAAAACTCTTGCTAGGGGGCTTAGTCATCGTTACTATGATGCGGCACCGTAAAACTTTTCTATGCAGGATTTGAATGAAGTGTGGCGTGGAGTTCTGAAGATAATTGAGCAGACAATGCCTCGAAAGGTTTTTGTGACGTGGTTCCAGCATACGGCTCCCATGTCCTACGAAAACGGTGTTTTTGTTATTGGATTTCCAAACCCATTTACGAAGGAGTGGGTAGAGAAGAGGCATACCGGGCAGATATTTGATGCACTGAAGATGAATTTTCTCGAGATGACGGAGGTGAAGTTCGTCGTAGAGATTGGTTTGGCCAATCAGGATGATTTACGGAAAATAGAATTGAAGGATGAGTCACCGAAGCGTGCGCGTCGCGTGAGTGGTGGGCGTGAGGTAAGTTTCGGAGATGGTCTACGCAGTAAGGCTCTGCAGGATAAGTATAAACTGAATTCGTTCATTACAGGACCGGCAAATCGCGTTCCGTATGCTGCGGCACAGGCGGTTGCTACAAATCCAGGTGGTATTTATAATCCATTCTTTGTGTATGGAAAAGTCGGACTGGGGAAAACACATCTTCTTCAGGGGACGGGCAATGAAATTCTTCGTCAGAATCCCGATGCGGTTGTGGTGTATATCACCTCTGAGCGTTTTGTGAATGAGGTTATCGAGTCGATTCGTACGCGACACATGAAGGAGTTCAAGGAGAAATATCGTCGCGTAGACTGTCTCATTGTTGATGATATCCAATTCTTTAGCTCCAAGACGACGAGCCAGGAAGAATTTTTCCATACCTTCAATGACCTCTTTGATTCCGGCAAGCAGCTCATCATTAGCTCTGACCGCGCTCCGAAGGAATTAAACGATCTTGACGATAGATTGACGAGTCGATTTGGAATGGGAATGGTCGTGGAGGTGCAGCCGCCTGAGTACGAGACGAGACTCGCCATCCTTCAAGAGAAGTGCATGAATGAAGGCATTGTTATCGATGGCGAGGTACTGAGCTGTATTGCGTATCATATTGAGGAGAGCGTGAGGGATTTGGAGGGTGTACTCAAGTCGATTATTGCCGCCGTGAAACTGCAGGAACTTACTCCGACCGTTGAAATGGCTATGAATACTATCAAGCAACTCCATAAAGCTGTTGATGTTCGTGAGAACTTTGTTAGCGGCGATCATGGCAGACCCTTGAATGCCGGCATACCCAGTATTCCCGTTTCCGTGTCTACGCGTAATTTTATTCGCAATGCCGATCACCTGATGACGACGGTGGCTAAATATTTCAATATTTCCAAACAGGATTTGGTAGGTGAAGATAGGAGAAAGGAGATTTTGCTTCCTCGACAGATTTGCATGTACATCATCCGCAAGGAGATGGATGAGGCCTATGAAAAAATTGGGGCGGACTTCGGCGGGAAAAATCATACGACTGTCTTGCATGCGTGTCACAAAATTGAGAAGATGTTGCAGACAGACCAGCGAATCGTTCGCGACCTCCATGCCATCAAGCAGGAGTTAGGTCTTGTCTAGAATATTTATGATGGTATATCGGCCATACCGTACTGTTTCAGCCCATAGAGTTCATCGGAAACGCTTTGTGGATTATTTCCTTCCGCCTTTTTTGTTTATCGCTCTTGTCGTTATTATTATACTTTCCGTGCAACTTTATCAGGCTGCTTTTGTTGAGCACAAGCCATTGGATGTGTTTCTCTACACGTTGCAGGGCAGGGCCAAGCTCACTCCGGCAGGAAGCCCAAATGCCGATGAGGCTTTGAATGAGATGCGTGTATTCAAGGGCGATGAAATTGTCACCGATGTTTCCGGAAGGGTTGGACTTACTTTTTTTAAAAGAGAAGAGGTTCGTTTGGATGAGAATACTACTGTCCTTTTGAAAGACATTGAGCAGAATAGTAATCAGGACAACTTAGATGTCGTGATGCAAGGTGGTCGGGTATGGGTCTTTGCCGAATCGTCTGCCGATATTGTTCCTCGTATTCTCCTTCGTACTACTCATCTTGGACTAGAGTCCCAGAGTGCTATTTTTGAGGTAGAGGATTCTTCAACTAAAAAAGGAAGTGAAATTATTCGCGTCATCAAGGGTTCAGTAAAGGCTACCATTGTCATTCCGAGTGATGATGGGCCGAAGGAGGTAGAGACAGTTACGGTCTCGGCTGGGCAACAATTCACGATGGATAGGACTGTATTGGCTGCTTATGAAAAATTCCAAAGTCCGGAAGTGATAGCCCCTATTGATCCTAAATTTACAGAAGATGAGTGGTACTTTTGGAATAACGCGTTGGACGAGAAGGGGGCGTAATATTCTTTACAGAGTGTGCCCCAAGGACAGTCTTGCTAGACCGCGCGCGTAAATGAGAAATGTATTATGGCTTATGCCCGGGCAGAAGACGGATTTACTTTCCTATCTCAAATAGATCGCTCTATTCCTATTCTGTCCCGCGTTTGAGTCGGCATAGACGGCTTTTCCGTCTTTAGGGTCGGTGATGTAGAACCAGTGGGAGGTTTTTTGTGGATTGAGGGCAGCAAAAATGGCTTTGGTTCCAGGATTACTGATGGGGCCGGGCGGGAGACCTTTTCTCGTGTACGTGTTATAGGCGGAGTCCTGCTTGAGATCGTCTTTTGTAAGTGTTTTTTTGTTGAGATTGTAGAGAATGGTGGCGTCGATATTGAGGAACCAGCCGCTATTAGCTCTTTTCCATATGATACCGGCGATGATGGGGAAATCTCCTTCGTGTCGTGCTTCTTTTTCTAACATGGAGGCGACGGTTATGACCTCGAAGAGTGAGATATTTTTTTCTGCGAGAAGTTGCGTTACGTTGATCGGAAGTTTTCTCTGAAAGTTTTTGAGCATGAGGTCGATGAGGGTGGCGGATGAGAAGCTTCCCGAATCGATGCCGTAGGTGTCAGGGAAGAGGAATCCTTCTAATGGCATATCTGCTCCTGACATCTGCTCTCGTGGAAGGAAGGGATAAGCGCTGTAGTTATCAAATTTTTTTGCGATATCAATGAAATCTCCCGACTTGATGAGTTGACGGTCCGCGAGTCGTTCGTCGATCTGTTTGATGGAGAGACCTTCGGGAATGGTTATCGTGTTTTTGATTCCTTTGCCGTCCGCAAGCATTGAAGCAATTGTTTCGAGAGAATATGATGGGGACGCGTCAAATTCACCAGCGACAATTTTCCCATCTAAATTTTGCGATTCAATGTATTTTGTGAAATAAGAGCTATTTTCTATTAAGCCTTTTTGTTCCAAGATTTTTCCAACATCTTTTGCAGAGTCGCCTTTTTTGACTATAAAGGAGATTTTTTTCTCATTTCCGGAATCGTACCCATTTTTCACCGCGTGTTTATATCCTATAGAGGAATAGAGCATGTAGGCTAATATCAAGCCACCTATACCAATGAGTATTGTTGGAGTATGAATTTTTATGGATTTTCGACGTTGAGATAGGGGAGTGAATGCCATATTTCGAGGTTTTCTGTGAGATGTTCAGGGAAATTTAAGCATCGGCCTTTTCCTCTGTTTCGGGTCCTTGTCCCATGCCCATCATCGACATAACGCCCTTCATCTTCTCAGCGGCGATCTGCTGACCCTTTTTGAGACCCTTATTAAAAGCCTTGAGGACGTTTTTTTGGAGGGATTCTTTGTTTTGCATCGCTTCATCTGAGATGGTAATGCCAACGCACTCAAGCTCGGCGTTTACCGTAACGACCACGCCGTCCTCTTCAGCTTCAATATGAATGTTTGATAGCTCTTTTTTGATGGTTTTTGCCTCTTTTTGAAGCTTGTACATGTCTTTTGCCTGTTGGAATACGCCCATGGGAGTTTTTGGTGAATAAATAGGGTAATTTTGCCTTCTGATTGTACGGAAGCTGGTCGAGAAGGTCAATTGACGGTATGCTCGATTTCTCTTTTTATACTTTCTACTTGATTTTAAGCCCTGTTTTTGGATAGAATGCGCCCGCTTGTTATTTTTTTCCTTTCTTTTATTATTATGGATACACTTGCCCTTGAAGCTCAATCACGAGATATGAAGGTACGCAGCTCTTCGTTGCGACGATTGAAGAGAATTCCCGCTGTTATTTACGGACCAGGCCAAGAGCCAGTTATGCTCTCTATGGACTACCAGACTTTCCGACGTGCGTATATCGCTGCCGGAGATACTTCTATCATTGACGTAGACCTAGATGGTGGAAAGAAGCAGTTCAAGGTTCTTGTTCAGGATGTTCAGTTTCACCCTATCAATGACACCATTGCTCACGTAGACTTCTTGAATCTCCGTATGGATCACAAGATTTCAACTTCTATTCCTGTTGAAGTTACTGGTGTTTCTCTCGCGGTTAAGGATCTCGTTGGTGCTTTGACGCTTATCACTCCATCCATTCGTGTTCGATGTCTTCCTGGAGACCTCGTGAAGTCTATCGTTATTGATATTTCTGTATTGAAGACTTTCCATGATGCGATTCACGTAAGCGATTTGGTATTACCTTCTACGATTCAGATTCTTGATGATCTCGACCAGACCGTTGCCAACGTTCTTCCTCCACGTAAGGAGGCTGAAGCAGTTGCTGTCGTTACCGCTGCTGTTGCCGCCGCTCCAACCGGTGCTCCTGCTGCTACGACTGGTGGTGCTAAGCCTGCCGCTGCCAAGGCTCCTGCTGCTAAGCCTGCTGCAAAGAAGTAGTCTTGAAATTAATGAGAATTGTAAAAGCCACCTGCTTTGTCAGGTGGTTTTTTTTATGTTATGATTCGTTTTTCCGTACGTACGGAGATCTGTATTCTTGACA
>CAYHGS010000011.1:7203-38593 GCA_964356305.1 uncultured Candidatus Peribacteria bacterium | reverse complement strand
TCAGTCAGCTTCGAAAATGGAAGAATATCCTGCATACGCCCGCACTATAGCAGACCGCGACGACAAGAGAAATATATTTGTATCAAATCAAAATTTCACGTACACTCGCCCTCCTTAAGCGCATATTATGGCACGCGAAAAGCTTCCGGAAAATAATGATTTAGGCTTATATCCGATTCAGAGACTCCTCCCAAACCTCGAGAGTGGAGAGAAAGAGATTGTCCCCGGAAAAAGAGTTACCATCCAAACCTTCGGCCGAATGTCGTTCATTCCCAAAGCAGAACTGAGCCCGCCAGTGAAACACATAAGTATCGTAATCTCGCAGGCATGTAATCAGTTTCAAACAGAGGTAAAAGCGCAAATTACGACCCGCGGTGAGCCAAAAGTACTTTTCATAGCCGTACGCGTATCTGGAAAAACACTTGTCATTTTTGATGAATCAAGGGACATGGTAAACCGCGATATGATTCGTGATATTGAACGTGATCTCAAAGCCTATTTAAAGCTGAAAGGAGATCACGCGCCTGAGGTGCAGAGGATTATAGAAAAATCAAGAGATGCCACCGTACAGGCAGAAGCAATAGAGAGGCACTTTGACGATTGCGATGGAAGAGGAGGTAGAGGCAGAAAATAATAATACATAGTAATAAGAATCCATTCATGACCAAAGAAAGACCACCCACACCATCACTTCCTGTTCGAACGAATAATCTTCGGCGTAGTACTCCGATAGAAGAAGTCATGAGACAGATTCAGCCGCTACGGTCGGCCAATGAGACAAATGAAACAGCAAGAGGCATTCGAATAGTTCTTTTCGCGGCACTCATGGCTATGGGCGTATTGGGTTATCAGGATTATAAAAAGGAATCCGTAGAAAAAGAAACAGCTCAAGCGCAGGCAATTCAAGAGGCAGAAAGGGAAAAATTGAGAGAAATACGGAGAAAAGGACAAGAAGAGGTTCGAAAAATACTACATCCGGAATTAAAATCTGAATCGCAAAGAATAGAAAAAGCGCCACCAAAACCAGAGCCACACAGGTCTCCCAGGCTCAATAAGCCGAACCAGAAAAAACTGGATCAGAAAAAACATAAGCGTCTAATGCCCAAGAAGCTAACACGAGTGGATGGCGCGGTAATATAAGGAATTTCTGCCTATATACGAAAAGGTATGAAAAACATATCTAAACTCATATAAAACGTCGAAACGCACACGGTTAATAAAAATTCTAAACAACGCTAAGCATTTTTCATCTCCAGCTTCAAAATCAAAAATCCATTCAAGGCCAAGGCTCATTCATTGACAAAATTAATAATATAAGTAAAATACGCATCCATATGTAACGCATTTTTATGGCATGTATGAATAGGCCTCCTTATTACATCAAGGGAAATATTGTCGACATCGAAGCAAAAAAATATAGAGTGGAATCCATTCTTCGTGAAGGGAGGAGTATAATGCAAGCATCAAAAGTATGTTCACTCGATAGGAGAGGCAAACCGGAAGATCAATTTTTTGTAATGAAGAGATTTAGGACTGCGACGCAGGCAAAAGTCGCACAGCGAGCATTTCAGTGCTGGGGGAAGGTAAAAGATGTACTAACAGAAGCGGGTTTTCCCGAGATGATATACTGCGATGACGAGATTATCCTGACGAGATTCGTAGAAGGAGTGGATATAAAATCGCTTGAGGCAAAGGGTGACGTTGATATTGATGGAGTGTGTAAAGTAATAAGACAAAGTATTCAGATGATTAGTATTCTTATGGGGGAAAATCTTGCCCATGGGGATGTAAAACCTGCTAATATCGTTGGATTACAGGATTTGAGTAAGGTTGCACTGATCGATCTTGATTACATGGCACCATTTGGGGATATTACCGTTCCCGCAGGAGAGAACGAAAATGAAAGATTGTCTTTTGGATTTTTCTGCTGCAGGAATGAACAGCGATTGGATGAAGCGACCACAGAATGCAGAACAAGCTCTACGAATATTAAGCGGAAAACTATAGAGTAACAGTCATCAAAAAACCGCCCCAATCCGAGGCGGTTTATTTTTTTGAATGCAAGAATCTAAACAATTTCTCTCTAAGAAAAAATTATTTAATGAACGGGATCAATGCCATGAATCGTGCGCGCTTAACAGCAACGGCAATTCGTTTCTGACCCTGAACCGGAAGTCCGGAGTAGTAACGTGGAACGATTCGTCCCCACTGAGAGACGAACTTACGGACGAGCCAGATGTTTTTGTAATCAGCAAACGTTTGGATCTGGTCGGTGAATCTATTTTTTCGGTGTTGGTAGGTTGCCATAAGGAAGAGTGTTAAAGAGGTGAGTAGTAAAAGTAATATAAATTAGAAGGAACTATCTTGAGAAATTGCTTCGCCCCCAAGGGACAGGTTTGTTAACCCGCCTAGGCCAAGATTGAGCTCATCAAGAGGTGGTTCATCGGACGAGATCCCAAGGGGAGATCCTGATGAACGAGATGGAGATGCGTTGTCCATTTGCTGGTCCATATCTTCACCATTTTCCCATCCGCTTTCGTCGGTCGAAGGAGTGCTGCTACCATCACGTCGCTTTTCAAGCATGATAATATCTTGAATAACAACTTCAGTACGATAGCGCTTTCCTTCACCGGATGGATCATCCCAGCTGCGAGTTTTGAGGTAGCCTTCGACGTAAACCAGATTACCCTTGCGGATATATTGTTCACAAATTTCAGCAAGCTTCGCCCAAGCCACGACCTCATGGAACTCCGTTGAGTCATGTTTTTGATTATCCCGAGTGGTCCACTGGCGATTCGTGGCGATACCAAAAGTCGCAACAGGTTGACCGCTTTGAGTGGTCTTCATAACAGGATCCCGGGTCAGATTTCCGATAATGATAACTTTATTGATGCTTCTCATAGTTCAAGCAATTTAGAGTAAAAATTAAAGTGAAATATCCGGATTATCGAGAATAGCCTTGAGCTGCTCATCAACTTTGCTAAGGTCTGCCTTAGGGGCAATTTTAGGAGCTGGAGCAGGTGCTTCTTCTTTCTCAACTTTCACCTCAGCCTTAGGCACTACATTTGCAGCACTGGCTGGCACTTCATTTGGTTTCTCAGCTCGGGCTGGACGTGGTGCAGCTGGACGTGGACTATTTCTTCGCTCCATGGCCTCATTATCTTTAGCTTTTTTCTCCTCGGCCTCCTTCAATCGGAGTGCTTCGGCTTCTTCTTCGTAGGCCATGAGACCTTTGAAGATATAATTTTTTGGGCAAGTGACAATCATATGTCGTACGACTCCCATTTCAATACGGATGAGCTTTTCGAGCTCTTGAACAGCATCAATCGCAAAAGAAAAATGAAACGTAGCATAGGTGCCACGGTCAAATTTTCCAATACGGTAAGCCAAATCACGCACGGGTGTGATTTCTTCATTAAGTACCTTGCCGCCGTGCTGAGACAAAGCCTCTCGTAAATCATGAACCTTAGTATTCAAGTCGGTCTCAGTGAGATCCGGCGGAAGAATAACCATCAGTTCGTATTCACGAACATCTTCGGAAACAGAGGATTGAGCCTCTTTTGGGGAAACTGCCATCTTTCTTTGGGTTAAAAATATAGGCTTAAGCTTTTTTCATATTGCAGAGAAAAGCAGAAAGTGCGCAAAAGGTAGCAAATTGATGCCAAATAATCAAGAAGAACGTTATGAAAAACATCTCAATATTTGACAAATAAAAATAAAGATTCAAAGTGTATATTATCCAGACCGCTCTAAAATAGGTAAATCACAGCATTAATGAATAATTGTCAATGAAAATGAGGTTGGAAAAGTAGCACTAGGTGTCGGGTATGCATGTTTAAGAAAAAGGCTTGGGGACGGGGACAAGACATGCTTTGCATGTCGTGTTGACATATATAAATATAACTTTTCACGATAAAGTCAACGGTGCCCCCCTAGACGAAGTATCCACCCTCGTTATAGAGTTAGGGTGTAACAGTGCACGTGTTCACAGTACCGTGCCATATAAAGACTAACCCCACATAGCTTGTCTGTTACGTCAGCCATTACATCAAAGGTAGCCATAGCCGCTCGTCTCCGACGCCATGAAAGGGTATTCGGAAAGAATAGTGTGCTCGCTCATGCTCTCAAGAAGTCGCACAGTACCATTATGGAGACAGGTAGCAAAGTAGCTGCCTATTCCGGATTAAAGCTGACAGCTCACGTTATTCGTAATCTCAAGGCAAAGCACAAGGCAAGAATCGTCGCGCCTACGGCCACGACACTCTACAAGAGACTCGCGGTACTTACGGTGGGAATCATGAGCGTTACGGCAGTTTTAGGTAGCACGTTTGATGTGTCATACGCCCAATATGGTGATGAATATCTTAATCAGATTAGTCAAGAAGGTACGCTCGTCGCCGACCAAGATGGATATTTCACAAAGGCAAATCCACAGACAATACATGCACAGCGATCATTCAAGGATGTAGCGCAATACACGGTAGACACCGGAGATAATCTCTCGGTTATAGCGAGTAGGTACAACATCAAGGCAGAGACACTCGTTTGGGAGAACGGTTTGACGATGGCAAGCGTCTTGAGAATTGGACAAAAGCTTAACATTCCACCAAGTGATGGTATTAGTCATCGCGTAGCAGCGGGACAGAGCGTAGAGAAAATTGCCGCTTTGTACAAAGTAGACGCCCAGAAAATTGTTGCCATGAATAATTTGCAGAGCGGAGTAATTACGCAGGGACAGATTATATTCGTTCCCAACGCCAAGCCGCTCCCAATGGCTCAACCTGTGGCTAGAACAATCGCCCGTGCGACCGGACGCGACGCTCCAGCCAGAAACATAGAGAGAACAACACTTTCTGATTCATCCTCATCACCAAGTGCCGGTAAGTTTATGATATTCCCAACAGTGGGAGTACTCACTCAGGGCTTCCGCTCAGGTCATTATGCCTATGATATTGCAAATAGATCTCAGCCACCAATTTGGGCCGCCGCAGGCGGTACGGTCGTTACGGCTACGATGGGAGTATGGGCCGGAGGTTATGGCAATCATGTCGTTATTGATCACGGAAATGGAGTGAAAACGCTCTATGGCCATATGACGTATAATACCGTAAATGTCGGAGACAAGGTAACGCAAGGACAGGTGATTGGTCGCATGGGTAAGACCGGAAACGTTCGTGGAGTAACCGGAATTCACCTTCATTTTGAGGTTATCGATCATGGTGTGAAGAAAGTTCCAAGTAAGTATTATTGATGAAATTTTTATCGCCAATACGCAGCAATGCATTATCGCTCTTGTCGATTCTTTGGCGTGCCCCTCGTAACATAGGTATCAGCTTTATCGAGCTGTATCAACACACCCTTTCGCCGGATCATGGACCCTTGAAGAGGTTTTTCCCCTATGGGTACTGCAAATTTGAGCCAACCTGCTCACAGTACATGAAGGAGAGATTGAGAGCAGATGGCGCGATAATAGGTTTTTTGAAGGGTGGCTGGCAGATTGTGCGGTGCAACCCATGGAATAAGGGAAATAGATTACAATAGGTCAAAGTGAAGTGGTAATGAGTGCGTTTCAATTTACATATATGCAATGTATTTCATAAGCGACTAATTTCGCCGGCGAGCTCCAGCAGGAGTTCCCTTGGGGGAATATTCCAGCCTTAAAGCTGATATGTTCCGAGGAAAAGTTGTATAACGCAATATAAAACTCAAAAATCAATGAAAAGTCTCAAGTAGGGAGCTTAGGACTCTATGACTCACCCTTGTTCAAAATGATAAATAGTGATATAATGAAAAGAATCAAATAAAGCCGTAACTGAGCATCCTTTGCGGAAAATAAAGTGCGGAAAATAAAGCAAAAACAAAAACATCATGTTCAATAAGATTCGACAAAAAATTCAGAACAAAAAAAATCAGCGCCAAGGAGGTAACGGCGAGTATCCTGTCGCGAACAATCCTTCACGATTTAATCAGGCAGTATTCGCATGGACCGCTCCATTGAAGCACAAGGTGCAGAAAGGAAGAGCCTGGATGGTTATGGCATCAATCGCTGTTGCCGCGCTATTGTTCTATGGGGCATATACCGCGAACTGGTTCTTCTTGGCGGCGATAATGGTGGCCGTCATTGTGTATGCCATGGATCATACGGAACCAACAAAGGAGATTGAAATAAAAATTTCTGACTATGGAATTAAAATTGCAGAACATGGAATTCCATTTAGCAATATTAAAGGTTTTTGGATTATTCATTACGGACCATTTTTTTCAAAACTCTATCTGCGAACGTATCAACATCTCATGCCGGATATTGGCATAGAGCTGATGGATCAGGACCCCGCGGAGATGAGAGAGTTTCTGACTCGACACATCGTCGAGTGGGAGGGAAAACAAGAAGGGCTCATGGATATTTGCATACGTTTACTGAGGTTATAATTTTTTGTAACAACGCTATATGTCAACAACACCGGAATTATTACCAACACCGTCACCAGCGCCAGAAGTAACCCCACCGGTTACGCCGACACCTGATACGAGCAGCGAGTGGATCAACCGAGCAAAAAGCCCGGCGCTCCTCAAGTGGGAGCACGACACGATTGAACCGAGAAGAAATGAAAAGATGGTAGAAATCGATCGGTTACTTGATTATCATCTCGCGGCAAAAGAGTACGTAGACGCCTACGATAATCAAAAGGCAAAGGCACTCGACGCGATGAAAATGTATATAAATCGCGCATATGCTATTTGTATGGCGGAGGCGCATCAGTCTGATGTTAATTCGCAGGGAAGGGCACTATGGAATGCGAGATTTTTCAAGGAGGCCAATGATGATGTAAATCAATACATATCGATGATAACAGCCTTTCTCATTGAGGCGGCGAAAAAAAACGAAGGCTTGGTAAAAGGTTCAGAAAAGGGAAAAATTGATTTAAATGCATTGTTCGATCTCGCCGACCGAGGCAGAGATATATATACGCAAATCTCAAAAGACCCAAAATACGGTGCATTACTTCATAAGATTAATACACATGTGCCGCTCGAGGTGCAGGACAGTGAGTTTATTATTGAAAAATTTCCAAAACGCGAGGCCGGCCCGATGAGTGTCGACGATAACATGAAGTTGCTTGAGGCATCCGGAGCAATCACGCTCTTGTATGCGATGAATCCTAAACAGCGAATGGAATTTGCGAAATATATCATCGAGAAAAAACCGGAAGATAAAGAGAGAATTATCGGACTTATTACCTCATTCGGAAGTTCAGGATTTTTGACACCTCTCCACTTCAAAGAACTCTATCCTATGATGAGGGATAAAAAAATCATCGATCAAAAACAGCAGGAAAGTATGGAGACAACGATTGAGATTGGACAGGCAAAAGCCGCATCGATTCGTACAAATATTGATGTCGGTATTCGCACGGACATGGATAAAAATCAGGCGATTAAATTTATGGAACCACGTTATATTGGTGGTCTCGCGTTGGTAACATGGAGAGCGGCCAATATGGCACTCTCGCTGGTTGCCTACCGAAATGATTTAACAGAATACCTCAAGAGTCCATGGATGTACGTCGATGTAGCCGGCATTATTGCTGGTAGTGCTCTTATGGGAAATCCAACTATTCTCGAGTGGGTCAAGGAAAATGGTGGCAAGAAGCTAGAGGATCAGGCTGTGATGATGGCATTGTGCGAGATGATTATTGGCAAGCCGAACATTACCGAAAAATATTTTGCAAGAGCACGGAAAGACATTCCAGGAGGAAAGAAAGAGACGGGGATGGTAGAGCTACTATCGCTTATGAGAAAGGAAAAGAAGAGTAGAAAGCAGCCAATGGGGGTGAAAATTGAAGAGATACTAACATTTGCAGAGGGTAAGGATAGCAAGACGAAAAATCACGAAGCGATAAAGGGAGTAAGTCCAGAGTTGATTGCGTTATTGAAAAGCGTAAGTGGTAAAGAGAAGGATGACCTCGAACAATATGCGAATGTAGTCTTGGCATCTAAAACAACACTAACCACCGAGATATTAGAACAGCGTGTAGCGAAAATGAAAAGTCTCCACGGTATCAAATAAATTATTTCTATTTTCTAGGAAAATTCTCACGTATATGGCAACTCCAATGAACATTCAGGCCAACAAGCAAAACCTCGCCGCGCGAACTATCATGATAGACGCCAATAATCGCAATGTTCAAAAAATAGAAGTACAGCTTCCTATTTTTGGGAATGACGAAGGGCTCTTGCGAGCGGAAGGTCGTAAAATTCTCGCAAATGCCGCCATACAATCTATCGGGCAAGTGCAGGTGGCGCAAGCAAACGAAATGAAGAGCCGGGAAGAGCAGGCAGCCAGTGACGCCGCAGTGCAAAAAGCAGAGGGAGAAGGAATGGAGAAGGCGCAGGCTCAGCAAGATCAGCAAGAGCAGCTCGCAGAGAGAGAAAAGGCAAAGAAGAAGAAAACATTCACGCTACCTGCCGTACCTGAAAAGGAATCAAACTTTGTTCGCAATGCTCTCGTCATAGGAGGAGTTTCGTCGGCCTCCATAGTAGGGAGTGCTACTATTTTCCCCCTCCTTTTCGGAAATGCATAACGTCGAACGAAAATACAAACACCAATGAAAAACACACGCACTCACATCTTCCGAAATGTAGCCTTAAGCCTCCTCATCGTGGTTACCCTCGTCGGTTTCACGAATGTATTTTCCGCAAATATAACCTACGCGCAGGCTGCACCAGCACCCGCAGTGGCAGAAAAAGTACCGGAAAAGACAGACGCCGAGAAGAAAGCAGAGGCGGACGCCGCAACCACGCAAGCCGCAAGAGATACCGCAGAAAAAGAACGTAAGGCAATCACCGATGCGGCACAGGAGGAGAGAGACGCAGCCATAGTTGCAGCGGAGGCCTTGCAAAAGACTGAGCTTGCGGCCGCGGCAGATGACGTGGCAAAGGTAGCAGCCGCAAATAAAAAATTTGACGAGGCAAGTGGCGCCGCGCAGGCGACATATGACGCAAAAAAAATAGCGGCACAGACGAAATATAACACAACCGTAGTGTCAGCCGCCGGCTCGGCTGACACTCAAGCCTCGACCCTAGGCAGTCAATCAGTTGGATCGGTGCTTCCGGATAATAATATTATTGTAATGCTTTCGCAGGTTCTCTCGCTGGTGTTGAGTATGATATCTCAACTACTCTGGCCGCTATTGATGTTTGCCGGTGGCTTGATGAAGAGCGATTTCCTCTATACGGGAGCCATTGATTTGAAATTGAGCGAGATGTGGATTCAGGTGAGAAATCTGGTAAATATCGCCTACGTTCTGCTCCTGCTCGCCGTCGCGCTCTATAATGTAGTGGGCCTCGGTGAAACCGTTTCCATGCTGGAGCTCAAAAAAGCACTTCCAAAAATTATTCTCGGA
Organism: uncultured Candidatus Peribacteria bacterium; assembly: GCA_964356305.1. Taxonomy (GTDB): domain Bacteria; phylum Patescibacteriota; class Gracilibacteria; order UBA1369; family UBA12463; genus CALREA01. Next base: position 29,189 of record CAYHGS010000011.1, on the reverse strand, counting down.
TTAGTATTGGTAAATTTCTCCTACGCCGGGGTAAAAGTCGTTTTGGATGTGATAAACGTAGGCACAACGTTTGCTTTTTCTATTGGCCAAACCGATGCCCGTCTCACACAGGCGACACTCCTGCAAATTCAAAAAGCACAGGGACCGATTTGCGACACCATTGGTGGAACGGCAATGGCAGCAGCTCTAGGGACAGATGCAAAGAACGCCGCATTGGCGAAATGCGCGAGTGATAAGAAAACTGAAGCTACATGCAAAAAAAATACAGAGGCTACCTATGCTCCAAAGGGTCCTTCCTCCAGCTCTGCCATGTGTGTTAACGGCAAAATTAATGATAAAGTACAGCGCTATCTCAAGAGTTGGAATGTAGATAGTTCGTTAATGATTATCGCGATCAAGTTTATGAATATTCAAGACCTGCCAAAGGTATCACGCGCAGCGGCAACAGGGGGCATTAAAACGCTTACCATCAATATGCTCTTCTCGCTGGTTATGTTCTTGATCTACGCGGTCAGCTTCATCGTGCTCGTCGTGGTACTTTTCACGCGCGCGGCGGTATTGTGGATGATTATTATTTTTTCACCCGTTATCGTCCTGAACGCGACCTTCCCTATACCGGGAGTGGGGGGAAATTCAAGCAAGATTGTGAAGACACTCATCGCGCCGATGCTTATCGGTTTTGTTCTTTCTATTGGATTTATTTTATTGGCGACAATGCAGAATATTAATTACAACGGTCAAGGTGCTCTAACGAGCGGCGCTCCAACCTCAAGTATCGATACGTTCCAGGATCTCCTCGTGGCCATCGGAAGTGTCGTGTTTCTCTGGTACGGCATCAAAACGGCCACAAGCGACACTATCAGCGACAAGATCACCGGTCCTATTCTCGAAGGTGCGCAAACGGCCGGCACATGGCTCGCCAAGGCTCCATTCAAGTACGCCCCTCTCTTCCAGGTCGCAACCCCACACGCCGGTCATGCCGGCCTCCAGGACATGGGCAAGATTGGTGTTGGATTTGATCAGGTTCAGTATGCCTTACATCATGTGGGAGATAAATTAGAAAGCGATCGTAACGAACGAACACAAGCAATCTTTGGTCTTGGCAATCTAACGTTGAAGTTGGAAGATGCCAAGACCCTTGCTGATTTTACAAATGTAATCAAATCGAAGAATGGCAATCTCAAGGAAACGCTCGGGAATCATGAAGGAGCCCTCAAGTCATTTGATTATATGGCGGCACATGCCTCATTCAAGAACACTATAGAATTCAAAGAAGCACATGCGGCAATCAAGAAAAATGCGGCAAATAAGGGAGTTAATACTAGTGAGGTTGATGATGCGGAAAGAAAAGTAAAGATACTCTTAGATAAACAAAATCCAGGTTGGCAGAACGCAGCACCGACAGCCGCCGCCGCAACTCCCGCTCCCCCTCAAAAACCACCGAAGGCAGGTAGACCCCAACCCCAACCCCAACCCCAACCCCAACCCCAACCCCCAGCTCCTCCTCAACCGATGAGTACTGTTCCACCCCCAGCCCAAGCTCCCACTTCGTCCACTTCGGCAACTAGACCGATGAGTAGTACTGTTCCACCCCCAGCCCCCGTGATTCCGCGAAATCCATAATTCCAAAGCCCACTTGCTTCACGCCTCAACACAAAAACTTGCAATACATGAAAAATATAGTAAAATACAATCAAAGACAGGACAGAGGTAGCAGGATTAATAACCCCCTACACTTATGAATAACTGGTATATCCAAAACCAGCTCCTGAAGTGCTCCAAGGCCGAGAACATATTGTTCACGGGTAGGAGGGCTTTTTTTGCTGCAGGGTCAAGTGGTAAAGGTTCGGGAGCGTCTTCTGACGAGGAGGAAGAGAAAAAGAAGCCGGCTACGCCACTCGATGCGATGACGGACAGTATGGGAAGTAGACTCATGGGTTCGCTGAATTCAACAAGTGCTGACGATCTCATGAAGAATTTGAAAAAGATGAAGAGTGAGGGAAAATTGAGTACGGGAAATTATGAGAAGGCAAAAAAGTTGGCCACGAACGGGACGTTCGCAGATCGCACGCTCGCATTGCGCCTGACGCAGGGTTCGGTTACGGCCTATAGATTCAATAAACTCTATGATTGTCTCCATCTTATGCAGGGTGACGCCAAAGAGCAAGGCCTTCGCAAAGACCTCGCCGAGCACGAGCTTACCGGGAAGATTTCTCCATCGGATTTCGATCTCGCCCTCAGTGCACTCGATAGCAATAGCGAGAAACACCAGAAAGCCGTGGAGATGTTTATAAAAGATCCGAAGTCGGCAAAAGACTTCAGAAATTTCATGAAGGAAAATCCTCTCAGCGAGAAGAAAGCACTTCAGGATATATCTGGGGTTAGTGCATTTGATAGAGAAGAAAATAGCTTCCGCAAGAGCCTTACCGAGTTTGTAGGCATGGAGGCGCAGGATTATTTGAGTAGAAAAATAGATTCTCCGGAAGATGCCGAGAGAGTTCGCGCTATGATCAAGGAGTTTGGTGATGCCAGCAAATCGCACCTCGATTCATGGGGTGAGTTAACGAGCAGAACAAAAGAATCGGTTGCAAAGGGCGATCCAAAAATCGAAAAAGCCATCGATATTATGCTGAGTGAATGTTTCAGTGATGTCATGCGCAAATCAGAAAAAAGAATTGATAGAGACGACATGAAGCGAGGAATGGCTGAGGCAAGGGATAAGACGGGCATAGATCTTTCGAAACTTATCCCAAGCGATACACTGCGACACATCGAAGAACGACTCCGATTCCTTCAGGACATTCAGGCGAAGATTGCCAAAAATTACGACTCCATCACGATCAAGGAGCTCGCCCCGCGCATGGAGGAGACAATGAAGCGTATCAGCATGAAGCAGAACATCGCGAGCTGTAGCAAGCAGGCCGGTATTAATCTTAAGCCCGGTACGAAAATACAATACATGATGGAGGTGCTTCGTGATGACGATACGGTTGAGCACAAGTGGGTTACTACAGAGATTCAGGGTGTGTTTATGGATAAGCCAACAGAAGAAACGCTTGAGTGGAATGGAGAAAAAATCGATGTGGAAAACCTGCCAATGGTCGTTGTCACCGGCGCGGGCAGAGAGACATTTGGTCGTTTCAAAAAATGGGTAACGGACACGCAAGCGCATCAGGTCATTGATTCCACGGAAGAACTTGATCGCGAGATTCAGTTCGACGCCATGAAACTTCCCCTGAAAGAAGGCATGGAACTGGAATATGAAATAAAAAAGGAAAAAGGTAGCGAAATAAATTTTGCTAAAATCAAAAAAATGCATTCGGATGGTTTTATTGAACTCGATCGGGAGGTGAATGTTGTGTATCCGGGGAACGGCACGGTGGCCGGACAAGTACTCACGAAACCAATCAAGAAGCAAAAGCTCACGCACGGTGAGTTTGCCCAGTGGATAAAGCGATTCGGAGTAGTGCCACACCTTAAAACAAATATGGAAGCACAGGATGCCTATAATAATTGGAAGGCCGTGCACGGAAATCCGGGTGCAGCGCCGGTAAGTTTTCAGAAAGGTGGACAGTTGGCCTATGGTCCGTTTGAACAGAAGAACTTCCTCACCGTAAAAGAAGTGACCAAGGATGATGATATCGAGATGACACGCATCAGCAGGGCATCATATCGACCGGCAGAACTTTTGCGACACGCAATGAGTGCTAACTGGCGCTCAAATGATCCACTCGTCGTCGCCACAACTGCCACAGTCTCAATTCCCGAAAATAAGCGAGCTGAGGTTAGAGATGAATACAAGAAAAGACTCGAAGCGGAATTAGATGAAATCGCCGACATGAGCCTGCTGGAAGAGGAGGCCCACGCTCTGCACGATGAGCACGCAAAAAGTGAGGCAGGCGGAGAAGAGGTACCGGCAGTACCGCTAACGAAAGAGGAAATGGAGGAGGCGCAAGATAAACAGTGGAGGAAGATGGAGGAGGCAAAGCAAAAAGCGAATGTAACTACTCCCCACGAGGGCGACATGATGAGATTATGGAACGAGACACAGTTTCTGAGTTGTCAGGATATTGGACAGCTGGGCAAGCATATTTGGGAGTACTGGACGCGTACGTGGGAGCGTAAAATGAAAAACCGATTTTCAAAATTTGGTTCACACTTGCCATTCATCGCAACGGAAATGTTGCGTATCAAGGAAGACACCGAACACGAGGAAGTCGGAAAATTCAAGCATGCCATGGAACATATGGGTGACTTTGAGGTTCGTGGACTTCTCAATGGAAGTTCAAACCAAGATCAAATCAAGGCCTGTATCGAGGTTCTCACAGAGAAAGGTATGATGCGATGGGACGATATTCGTACCTGGAAGGCGATTAACCGCATCACGGCGCTCTCTAACTCCAAAAAAATCCCTATTCCAAATGATGGAAACGCCTACGCTATCGTAGGTATGAGTGAATCAGGTATACCGAAAAGAGGTATGGATTATTTGAAGGATGCATTCGAAAACATCTGGGGAGACGATAACCTCTATGACAAATGGAGAAGTGGCAATAAGGGCGCTTACAGCTCCGGTTTGGACAAATATAAAAGTGACGCCGCGGCATTTGAAAATGATCCGAATGGTTTAAGCGGTGGTATGAGACACTTGCTGGCTGAACATATGAAAGGAAACCAAGTGGATCCACAGAAGTACGAGAAGTTTATTAGATATGGTATCGAGGAGGGAAAATCAGATCCGGAAAGTAGACTTTACTATCTCGTCATGGGTGTGGCGACGAACATTCTCACATTGGATCGTGTTGCGGATATGGATGGTCTTTGTAATCAACAGCCATGGTTGGACTTCTTTGTGCAAGCAAAAAACGAGGATAAGCCTTTGACATTAACGGCCATGCAAAGCGACGTTCCTCCGCACTACAAACGAACATTCACGGTAAATGATTATAAGGTGATGGCTAATTTTTTCGAAAAGGATTCAGATGTAACTAAGAAAAAGTTTGGTCCGGGAAATAATGTGCATAATTTTCTCATGCATAAGATCATACCCCATCATACCACTCAGACGCGTACAGAAAAGGCAGCTCGAAACGGAGAGAAAATCGATCACGATGACGCTCATATTTTTCTGCCAAGTCTTGATAATGAGGAAATCAAAAATATGTGCGGATCATCAGCGGGAAAGAAGAAATATTTTTCTACGCATGGATATTTGAATGGATTCCCGGGCTTTAGCGAATGGATGCGTGTACTTGCGGAAAATGGAGACAGAACCAAGCTTGAAAAGACAATTCTTTCCTATGTAACCTTTGATGGAATTCTCACCGGACGATATTTAACAAACGATAAAGACAAAAAAGTAATTTCAGATACGGTATTGAATAACAATTCTTCAGTGGTGGATGCAGGAACTCCTTCGCGATATCACATGGATCAGATGCGACATATGATCATGGAAATTGGAAGAAGATCGGGAAAATCTGCAGGCGGAAAATGGGATCCTTTATTCGACAAAGTAAAAAGAAAATCAGATGATACAGGGGGAGCACAGCAGAAAAAAATCGAAAGTTTCATCGAGGATTTCGGTCCGGAGCTCAGGGCGGCAATAAATAACCTTCAGGAAGGAGAACTCTTCGCGATTGTACAAGAGGCAAAATTAAAAGGATTTAGCGGAAAACGAGATCCTACATTAGTGGCAAAAGCCATGGCACAACAAGAGGCACTTGAGGAGGATAAAGAGTAATACAGGTTTTGCGTAAGTGATTTTGAGAATTTGCTGCTAATATGTGAGTCCAAGAGTTAACCTCCAAGTTTCACAGTCGATTTTTAGTCTCATAATTGATTGCACAAGTTAGCTTTTTCGGTAGAAGTTGGTAGGAGGTGAGCAAATATTCACTCTGCAATGTTTCACTCGGTGTGTCACGTGAAAATGGCTTTTTGATGCGTGTTTTAGTGGTTTTATGAAGTTTTCTGGAGTAGTATTTCAGATACTTCTTTATGAATTTTTCCATGAGGAAGTTTCTCATCCCATCACCACACAAGCCTATGCCACAGAAAATTGTATCTATATCGGTTTCACAGATTCATAAGCCGCTTCATGGGTCGCACAGGGTTGACGCGCGCAAGACAAGTAGCACGGTTCAGGAGCTCCATTCTCGATTCCGTTTTTACGGCAAAAACGCTCGTGAGTGGATGAGAAAGTGCGTGTTGATGTTGCCGGCGATCGAGCGCGAGAGAGTCTGGGAGAAAAAAGGATTTTCGAGTTTGGCCGAGTACGCGGGGAGGTTGAGTGGGATGAGTAGGGGGACCGTGAGTGATGGTTTGCGAATATTGCGCACGGTTGAGAATATGCCAGACATCATGAAAGTGATAGAAGATAAAGGTATCGCCATCGTTCGACCCATTCTCACTCTGCTCACCGATGGCAATCAAAAGTTCTGGGCGGACAAAATGAGAGCTATGAGCCAGCATACCCTTGAAATGTATCGACGAGAGTGGGAGCGGGAACAGGTTACGGGTATGACGATACGCGCGACAATGACAGATTCGGCGACAGATACAGAACTTGACATATTTGGGCGGCGCGCGCCGGAAGAAAGAGGCATAGTACCGCAGCCACAAGCTATCGAAGCAGAAACGATTGAAGTCACAAAGAGCGCGTCAGGCGATGAAATGCTACGCGAAATGCCCCGCGAGGCGACGAGCCAGGGTGAGACATTCCCGTCGCTGAATAAAGTTATAGGCATGGAACTCTCGCCGTTAACCATCGATCGGCTTACGAAACTCAAGGGTGATGATGAATGGGACACACTCATGAATGAGCTTCTCGACATACGAGAAAAAATGCTCGAACAGAATAGGCCTGAAGAAAAGCAAACCGAGTCGAGACATATTCCCATCGAGATGAAACGATTTGTCATCGAGCGATCGAGAGGCGTGTGCGAGATGGGAGTTTGTGCAAAACGCTATGCTATCCTCCATCATACACAGAGATTCGCCTCAGAAAAAACACACGACCCCAGTCGAATCGTCGCCCTATGTAAACAACATGAACGCCTTGTACATCTCGGACTCATCCACGACGAAACCATCGCGCCAAAACAGTGGAAAATGCTCCAAGAGCCGGACAAAAATGATCCGAAGTATCAGATTGATCGATTGGTGCAGAGGTACAGGAGGCCGGGGTGAGGCTAATCGTCGGACGAGCACGAGCACAGCCATGACGACGTGACACACAATGGCACTCAGACCCATTACAACCCCAACGCGATCTTTCCAGCCGAGATCTCGGCGATTTCGCGGGTGATACCGGCCTGACGGACCTGGTTCAAGTGTAGGGTGAGGTCTGACATCATTTCAGTGGCACTATCCGTGGCGGCACGCATCGCGACCATGCGAGCAGAGTGTTCGGACGCAGTCGTCTCCAGGACGGCCTGGAAGAGCTGCATGTGGGTGAGTTGCGGGAGTAACTCCTCCAGAATAACATCAGCCGAAGGTTCGAAGAGATATTCTTCGCCTTCTTCTTTGATGCCGCCAGAAATATGTTTGAATAAATTAAGTTCAGCTCCCATCTCGATGAGCGTTTCGGTACTAAAAGGCAACAATTGAAAAGCGGTAGGTTTTTGGAAAAGAGCAGAGAGGAAATGCTGATATACGAGTACCACGCGGTCATATCGCTTCTCCAAATATGCATCCAATGCAATTTTTCCAACAGGAAGAGTGGATTCCAGAGATGGTCGGTTTGTCATACCCGTGAAAGAGGCAACGACATTTCGGCCTGTACGAGCCAAAAATTCACCAACACGTTTTCCAACGGCCATGTAATCAATTTCCACTCCAGGAATTTCTTTTTTCAATTCTTTTTCATGTTCAACTACTTTTTTAAATAAAAGTGCATTGAAACTTCCACACAATCCGCGATCGGACGAGTAAGCGACCACAAGCACGTGCTTCGTCTCAGCACGCACCTCAAGTAACGGATGCAAATCAGGATGAGTTTTGTCAGCCAAATGTGAAAGAACCATCAGAGCGGTTGAAGCGTACGCACGCATGCCCAGCGCATGATTCACCGCGCGCTTCATTTTTGCCGCAGACACCAGCTCCATAGCTCGAGTGATCTGCTTGGTTGCTTTGATGGATTTAATCTTTCTGCGTATTTCTCGACTTCCTGCCATGGTAAATTTTTTGTAAATAAAACGGGAACACCGCAATCCGAGCTCCACTTACACGTTACGCTACGCTCTTCGCCATGAATTCATTCTTATATCCACTAATAATCTCCTTCAATTTCACCTCATTTTCCGGAGTAATCTCTGGCTTGGCGGCGAACTGATCCATGAAGACTTTCTGAGCGGTGGATAAGTGATGGAAGAAGCCTTTCATAAAGGCCTTAACCTGTGTTGTTTCTAGCTCGTTCAAGTGGCCATTGATGGCGGCATAGATAATCGTAATCTGTTGTTCAACAGGAGTTGGCTCATACTGATCTTGTTTCAAAATCTCAGTCAAACGAGCTCCCAAATCAAGTTGTCGCTTGGTGGCAGCATCGAGATCGGAACCGAACTGCGCGAACGCAGCAAGTTCACGATACTGAGCGAGTTCCAAACGCAATTTACCGGCAACTTTTTTCATACCTTTTACCTGAGCCGCAGATCCCACACGAGAAACGGAGAGACCAACGTTAATAGCTGGACGAATACCCTTGAAGAAGAGATCCGGTTCCAAATAAATCTGACCATCCGTAATCGAAATAACATTCGTAGGAATATACGCAGATACATCACCTGCCTGAGTTTCGATAACAGGGAGAGCGGTAAGAGATCCGCCACCATTTTCTTCATTCAAACAAACAGCACGTTCCAATAAACGGGAGTGGAGGTAAAAAATATCTCCAGGGTAAGCCTCACGACCAGGTGGACGCTTCAAGAGCAATGACATCTGTCGATAAGCCCATGCATGCTTGGAAAGATCATCATAAACGGCCAACACATCTTTTCCCTGATCGACGAAATATTCTCCAATAGCACAACCAGAGTACGGAGCGAGAAATTGGAATGCGGCAGGATGTGACGCACCGGCAACCACAATAATGGTATAGGCCATTGATCCATGACGCTCCAGCTCAGCAACGATCTTTGCAATCTTTGACTCCTTCTGACCGATCGCGACGTAAATACAAATCACACCTTTTCCTTTTTGATTCAAAATCGTATCAATCGCAATAGCCGTTTTTCCCGTCTGACGATCGCCGATAATAAGTTCACGTTGACCACGACCAATCGGAATCATGCCATCGATGGCACGAATACCGGTCTGGAGCGGAACGCCGACAGACTTACGAGTAATAACACCGGGAGCAACTTTTTCCACAGGATATTGCTTGGTACTCACGATAGGTCCTTTGCCATCTAATGGCTCACCCAAGGCATTTACAACACGTCCAATCATTCCTTCACCAACAGGAACGGAAAGAATTCTTCCGGTGGATTTTACCGTATCACCTTCTTTAACCTGTTTGGAATCACCCAGAATAACGCATCCCACAGTGTCTTCTTCCAAATTCAAAGCCCAACCATATACACCATTTGGAAACTCAAGAACTTCAGATGATTTAACATCTTTAAGTCCGCTCAATCGAGCGATACCATCACCAACCTCGAGAACCGTACCGGTGTGTTCAACGGTAGAAGTAGATCGAAAGTCCTGAATGTGCCTTTTGAGGGCGTCTAGTACGGAGTCTTGCATAGAGTCGTTGAGTAAATGGGTGTAAAAGTTTTTGGTGAATGAATGTGTGTAATAAATGTCTGCAACTTATTGTACCTGAAATTTTCGTGATAATGCCGCCAACCTTCCGGAGACAGAGGCATCATAACGCGCGTCATCAACTTGCATGATAATACCGCCCTTGATAGTCGGATCGACCTTCAGATGAAGTTGAACTTTCTTTCCAAGAGCTTTTTCGAGTTGAGAGACAAGCCTTTCTCGCTCGCTCGCATCCTCGCTCGCAACCGTCACGGTCACTTCCGCGATACCATGTTTTTCATTCCATAGTTTCTTTGCCTGGCGCATGATTGAGCCAAAAAGCTTCTCTTGTCTGTTTTCTTTTAACAGCGCCCAGAATGATTCCCCAAAGCGGTCAGCGGCAGCAGGTGCTTTTGAGACGACATTGACGAGAACTTCGGCGTACTGTTTGGCGGTAAGTTTCATAAGATTTTGCGCTAGCAAAATTTGTATCTAAAAAATGCTATAATTATTTCTGTCCAAACTGTTCGGTAGCCTGTAATGCAAGTCGCTTCTGATCTTCAGGAGTAAACTCACGCTCGATGATTTTCTCGGCGGCCCTCACGACCAATCTTCCAAGCTCTTCACCAGCCTCCTTGAGCATCTTCTCCTTCTCGCGAGCGATCTGGAGTTTGCTCTGATCAAAGATAGCCTGAGCCTCACGACGTGCGCTTTCAGTAATGCTGTTTTTGGCTTCTTCAGCACTTGTTGCAGCAGCCTCGATCATGGCAAGAGATTGAGATTTAGTTTTTTCAATCATCTCACTACGAGCCTTCTCGATATCTCTAAGGGTCTCATCGGCAGCCTTTGAATCGCTGACCGACTTAGCAATCATGTTTTTACGTTGCTCCAGCTTTTCGAGCACCGGTCCATACACAAACTTCTTGAGAATAAAGAGGAGAAGAAGGAAGTTCACGAGCTGTGCAACAAGCATTCCGAGGTTAATGCCTAACTTTGAGATGAGTTCCATGAGGAAAGATAATTAAAAAAGAGAAAATTTGGAACGGGAGCATGACGCTCACTACGTTCGCGTCGTATTAAACAAACTTAATAATAAGAGCAACAACGAGAGCGTAAATAGCGATAGCTTCAGCGAAAGCGATAGCAAGAATCATAGCGGTCTGAATCTTAGATGCTGCTTCCGGGTTTCGTCCGATGGCATCGAGACCATGTGAACCAATGCTACCGATTGCGAGAGCGGGACCAAATGCGCCAACGGCGATGACCAACGCTACAAATAAATTTTTATCCATAAAAAAGAAAGATTAAATAATAATTTTATGATGCTGTAATTGCATGTTTTTGCTCTGAGGAATGCGCAACCTCATCATGACCGCCATGACCCGTTGATCCCATTTTGAAGAAGACCAAGGTGAGTAAAGAGAATACCAATGCCTGAATAAGACCCACGAAGAGTTCAAGGCCATAGAAAGGAAATGGTGCGAGATAGGGTGCCAGAAAACCGATAACCGCGAGCAGCACCTCACCCGCGAAAATATTTCCATAGAGACGAAACGAGAACGAGATAATTTTGGAAAATTCAGAAATAAGTTCAAGAAGTCCTACGCCGAATCCAATCGGATCACGGAAGGGATTGACGAAAAACTTTCCCCAGTATCCTCCAAATTTGAGATTCATCATACCGTAGACCTGAGTCATGAAGACTGAGATAAAGGCTATGGCAAGCGTCATGTTCACATCAGAAAATGTTGATCTAAAGAGTGGAACCAGAATCTCGTGACCCTCGTGCATCTCCCAAATACCAATCGGTCCAACTCCCGGGAAGATACCGAACCAGTTTGAGACAACGATGAAGAAGAAGATCGTAGCGCAGACACCAAAGAACTGCTTTGTCTGCCTTGCGTCCTGTGTGACGGAATGAAAAAAGTCGTATAATCCCTCAATAATAGTTTCGACAAGATTCTGAAAACCGGTAGGAACCGCATTTTCCATGTATTTTCGTGAAAATCTCCAAGCGACAACACATAAGAATAATACGGAAATCCATGACATCAGTAATGTATTTCTAATTTCAAAACTTCCCACGTGTCCGACTGTTTCGGAGTAAATGGTTGGTGGCGAAAACGAACCTGATTCAGGAGTTTTTTCTCCCTCTTTTGCCTCTACGGCGCCAGCTTCAGCAGGATTTACTGTTCCAGTTTCCGTGACCTGTATATTTTCTACTATCTTTGACATGCTATATCGAGTTAATTTCTTTGGTGATAATACTGATTTTTCGGTAGGCGGCTATGGAAGTGATGATGAAGGCGATGAGGATTCCGATGAGAAGAAATAATGGTGAAGTTCCGAATTTTTTATCTGCGTAGGCTCCTCCTGCTCCCATGATGACGATCGGTATGACGATGATGTATCCAAGTTCCCATGCTACGTCGAGGGCTAACCACATCGCTGACTTTTCTCTTTTCGTCTCTTTTTTATCCATTCGTACAAATTATGATGAAGATTTACCGGTCATGTCTTGTATGCGTGTGTGGTGTTTTCGGAGAGCATGGAGTCGAGCACTCTCCTTTGCTACTATAGCCATAGCCTGTGTGTATTCTTCATCACTTTCTTTCTTGAGCTCAGCTAGTTTTTTGGCATCTGCGAGGGCTTTCTCAACTTGCTCCATCACCATCTCGTCGGCTCTCTCAGCACTTGCTGATAGTACCGTGATTCCCATAGAGTCGACTTTTACAACTCCGTGGCTTACTGATACATAGTGCGTTTCCTCAGCGGTCTTGAGCTGGATGACGCCATGAGTAAGTGCTGTGATAAGGGGGATGTGATGTGGTAAAACCGTGATCTCTCCATCAACCGTAGGCATAGTTGCCGATTCGACATCCTGTTGGAAGACGATTTTTTCCGGTGTGACGAGATAAAAAGGAATTTTCATGAGATTTTTTCGAAGAAAAATTTTTCTAAATAATTATACTTTCAAAACATCATCAATGCCTCCCTTCATATAGAAGGCGTTCTCATTCTTGTCGTCATGTTTACCATCCAAAATTTCCTGGAATCCTCGGATAGTTTCCTTCAAAGGAACATATTGACCCGGGTGACCGGTAAAGGCCTCAGCAACGAAGAACGGTTGTGAAAGGAACTTCTGAACTTTACGTGCACGAGATACGGTCTGCTTGTCTTCTTCGCTCAATTCTTCCATACCCAAAATATTTATTATATCCTGAAGGTCCTTATATCGCTGTAATACGCGCTGAACGCCAAGGGCAACAGCATAATGCTCATCACCAACGATCTTTGGATCCAACAGATTCGAGGACGAATCGAGAGGATCAACAGCCGGATAAATACCAAGCTCAGCAAGTTGACGAGTTAATACGACGGTAGAGTCCAAGTGTGAGAATGTCGTAGCAGGAGCCGGATCAGTAAGATCATCAGCTGGTACGTAAACGGCCTGAACAGAAGTAATAGAACCCTTATCCGTAGAAGTAATACGCTCCTGAAGTTCACCCATCTCATTAGCGAGTGTTGGCTGATAACCTACAGCGGACGGGATGCGTCCGAGAAGAGCTGACAACTCAGAACCTGCCTGTGAGAAACGGAAGACGTTATCCACGAAGAACAACACATCCTGATGCTCCTCATCACGGAAATACTCAGCGATCGTAACTCCGGTCAGAGCAACGCGGAGACGAACTCCAGGTGGCTCATTCATTTGTCCGAACACTAAACAAGTCTTGTCCAAAACTCCGGAATCTTTCATCTCATGATAAAGATCATTTCCTTCACGTGTACGTTCTCCAACACCAGCGAATACGGAATAACCTCCGTGTGCAGTTGCGATATTATGAATTAACTCCGTAACGATAACGGTCTTTCCTACTCCGGCTCCACCGAAGAGACCAACCTTTCCTCCTTTCATGAAGGGGCAGATAAGATCGATAACTTTAATTCCTGTTTCGAAAATCTCCGTCTTCGTAGACTGATCGACGAACTTAGGAGAAGGGCGGTGAATAGAATATGTTTTTTTGGTTCCGACTTCTTTCTTGACGCCATCAATAGGCTCTCCAAGGACATTTACCATTCTTCCAAGCATCTCTTTTCCGACTGGTACGTGAATAGTCTGACCAGTTCTCTTCACTGATGTGCCACGCTGAAGACCATCGGTAATTCCCATCGCGACCGCTCGGACGTTGCCCGAACCGATATGCGATTGAACCTCCAGGGTTACTTTTCTCGATTCAATCATTAATTCAAGTGCCTCATAGATACCAGGTAGGTCGCCATCAAAATGACAGTCAACGACCGGACCGATGACTTGCGTGACACGACCGGATGCGACGGGTGCGGAAACAGTTGCGTTAGACATAGGAATCGAGAAATGAAATATGCGTTAGTAGTTCCGAAAGATAGTAGAAATGTTGCAAGAAAAAAGCAAGGGTAAAATTTAAACTTTCTTGAGGGCTAATAATCACCCAAAGCCGATTTGCCACAAAAACATGAAATGTGTTATAATGCGGTCACATTGGAAAGGTATAAACATTGCACAGTAATCTCCTAGTAGTATGAGTAGTTCAGATATTCCAAGATCAACGGCAGGAGATAGCGTCGACGGAGGCAGTTCCTCTGATAATTGGGCAAGTACGTCCGGCGAGTTTAGCGCACCTGGACGCAGTGGAAGCGATGAAGCCCCCTTAGACACAGAAGGCAATCAGGAGGGGGATACTATAAATGATCTGGTAAAAGTAAAAGATAGAGAGCTCAGACCATACGAATCCTTGATGCTTGATGATGGTACGAAGGATAGGATTTTGGAGGGGCTTACGATAAACATCAAGCGACGCGCGGGTGATGTTAGAGCTTCACTGAAAGGAATTATGAACGATCTTGTTGATGAGGTAATTCGAGATCATCATTTATTATCTGATGAGTTTCTCGAGCTTCTTGGAAGGAGTAGTGCGGATGACGAGAGTAACTCAAGTAAGCTCGTGCGAGATCTTCTTGAGAGCTTTTTTAATGGGTTGCAGAAAAGAAGGGATCACAGGATGAATTCAGGCGTAGCGGGCGAGTTACCATTCCGTGAAAGCAATGAAAAGGGGGAAGTTGATGCGCTGAAGCGAGAGTTTGGTGAATTTATTGCAGTATATGGAACCGATAGGGAAGAGCGAAAGGTATTCGAAGTTATCGAGAGGTTGCAGGAGAGATATCCGGGAACTAACGCAATAGAAGCCATAAAAAGCGATAAAGATATAATGAAGGATCTCACGGACAGGATTGCTCAGGAGACGCGCGAGATTAGTGCCTTAAAGTTTGAAGAGGCTTTCAAAAAAAATCGTACGATATTGGATTTCCTCTTTGCTCGAGTATTGGGAGAGCAGGGGGATAAAATTTTAACATTGGAGGGCCCGCGTATGCACCTCATTGCCTATCTCGAGAAAATTGGCTTTCGGCTAGAAAATCTTGATAGGCTTCTTTCTACTCAGCCGGTGTTTAAGGCTCGTGAAGAGCGCCAAAAGGTGAGAAGACAGAAAAGAATGCAGGTGCAGAGAGCCACAGGTGAGCCGGAATTTGGAGTTACAAACGGAAATAGTTTTCATAGTTGGTTTGCCCGTCATTTTATCAAAGACATTAGAGATCAGCGAGTCCCTAAATTTAGGATGGATCTTGCAGAGACCACTATGGTAACCATGAATAGTATGGCACGAATTATTGTTCCAAAAGCCGAGATGAGAGAGCCAATTCACATGCTCGTCGAAGAGGCAAAGAGAGGGGAGGGTAGACTGCTATGGAGATTGGAACTTGATAACATGCCGGCAGATGAGGCTAGGAGCATGCTAAGCAGGGAAATCGATGGAGGAAAAAGTACAATCGATAAGATTAAAAGTGAAGCGCTTCATTTTGTTCCTGACTCGGTTTCCGAGAAGCAGATGGCGGTATTTATTCCTGCTATTGAGAATGAGAGAAGTATCAAAAATCTTCTCACATGGTGCGATAATCCTTCGTTATTTCTGGATGATAATCCGGAGGCAACGCAGTGGATAGCGGAAACATATCAGCTATGTGAATATGCAAAAGATGAAGAGGAACTGCAGGCAATGATAGAGCGAATTGTTGGCTACGAGGCGCGAACGATGTTGGAGTTTTGGTACAAGTCGCACGATATGTTGCCAGGCGGAGATACGGCAAAATTACGTGAGACAACAGTGGCATTTGAGGAGCGATTTAGGGAAAGGTTCGGAATTATTTCCGAGGAGATAAAGCCAGTAAAATTTAGATGGAGAGTCCTACAGGAGGTTGATGAATTTGGAGCGCCGATTCTCAATGATTTCATGAAGGCAAAAGTTCCTGTATACAAATACGAAGCAGTTGAAGAGGGTGAAATTAACGAGGAGGAAGGACATATGCGAGAGATTGATGGAGTATTTTATGACGTTAAAAATATTGAGGAGGTTACACTCTACGAGGTGACACTCCATCATCAAGAGGAGCCTCTTACGCTCTATTTCTTCAGTCCCGATTTTGAAGAAAAAGGAATGCTCTGGAACAGTAAATCATTCCAATCAAGAATGATCTCACAGCTGAGACAAGGTGAACGAGAAGTGACGGATGGAACGCGCACATGCGTGGCAGTGAAAGGAAATATACGCAAACAGATGCGAAGGGTGAAGGATTTTGTGTTTAATGAAATCGGCGGTACAACCGTAAAAGTTGAGGATCCGAATAGTGGACGTTTGAAGAAGAAAGAAAGACCGTCAGTAACGGCCATTCTGTCAGCACATCACCGAGCAGGTCAGCGAGGGTCCAGACATCATATTCGAACAACAGATGGCAGAACGATCACCGAGACGGTTGAGGTACAGCTTTATACTGTTGAAAATCTTTGTATCGGTTGGTTAAGCGAAGAGACAGTAATGTCTCACAAAGTATACGATGCGGATCGCTCACTCGGACTTTTTAGAGATGTCTTATTTCCCGGCCTCATTTTCCCAGCTATGAGAGACTTCAATAATGAAATTCCGAAGTATAAGCCACAAATGAAGTAGCAGCTCAAGACGAAAAAGAGCGGAAAAAATTAGGTTCGAAGCAATGTGAGAAGATCGGAAAGCTGCATCGTCTCCTGTTTTTTCGTAGCATAATCACGTAAGGCAACAGTCTTATCTTGCGTTTCTTTTTCACCGATGACAACCATATACGGCACACGAGTATGTTCAGCGTTTCGTATTTTCTTTCCAAGTGTTTCTGAGGCAGAATCGATTTCCACTCTACATCCCTCCGCCCGCAACTGATCCAATACCTCCGTCGCATACGGCAAGAATTGATCACTCACCGGCAGAATGCGTACCTGTATCGGCGCAAGCCATGCAGGAAATGCTCCAGCAAAGTGCTCAATAATAATTCCCATGAATCGCTCAAGCGAGCCAAAGATAGCCACGTGCAACACGGCCGGTCGCTGTCGCTTCCCATCTTCTCCGGTATACTCCAGATCAAAATTTTCCGGTTGCGTAAAGTCGAGCTGAACCGTAGTTAACTGCCATTCTCGTCCCAAGGCATCCTCAACCATGATATCGATTTTAGGGCCATAGAAAGCGGCTTCGCCCTCACCTATGAAATACTCTGCACCCCATCGCTGCACCCCCTCGACGAGATTTTTTTCAGCAAGTTGCCACAGCGCATCATCACCAAAATATTTCTCCGGCTTTTTCGGATCACGTATACTCACGCGCGCACGGAAATTTTTGAAATCAAATTTTTCATAAACCACTCGAGTCAAACCAAGGATCATATCAATTTCACTTCCGATTTGATCATGTCGCACGAAGTGATGCGTGTCATCCTGCGTCACGGCACGCACTCGGAATAATCCGTTCACCTCACCACTTTTTTCATTTCGATACACCGTCGTATTTTCCGCATAACGAAGCGGTAATTCACGGTATGAGTGTGCCTCAGCTTTGTATAATTCAAAGTGATGCGGACAGTTCATCGCCTTCATAACGAGGGCGTCTCCACCCTCTTCCGTCTCCATAATCGGCATCATGGCATCGTACTTTCCCAAATGTCCGCTCGTCACATACAGTGCATCTTTTGCGATGTGCGGAATGCACACAAATGAATATCCACGCTTTTCTTTTTCCTTCGTAATGAAATCTTCTAGTAATTTTTTCAATCGCGCGCCCTTTGGGAGGAATAACGGTAAACCTGCACCAACAAGCGGACTAAACGCAAATAACCCTAACTGTTTTCCGAGAATTTTATGATCACGTTTCTTCGCCTCCTCGATTCGTGCGAGGTATTCTTTTAACTCCGTCTCTGTCTCAAAACAGACGCCATAAATTCGCTGCATCGATGGATTTTCGCTGTCTCCCTTCCAATACGCGCTAGCAATACTCGTGAGTTGAAATGCTCCGACTTTTCCTGTTGTTTCCGTATGGTTTCCACGGCATAAATCCACGAATCTTATTTCGCCTTTCTGATCCACATTTTCATAAAAACTCACACCGGTTTCGCCTTTTTCCGCGAGGTCTTCCACGAGCTCAATTTTGAACGGTTGTTCTCCGCCCTTCATATTTTTCAAAAACTCCTTCGCCTCGGCAATTGTCTTCTCTCGTCGTACAAACGTCTGACCCTGTTTTCCAATATGCTCCATTTTCTTTTGGAGATCTTTCATATCCTCCGGAGTCAACGTCCTAGGAAGCTGAAAATCATAATAAAAGCCATTTTCAATAACTGGTCCTACGCCCAACTTCGCGTCAGGAAAAATCTGTAATACGGCCTGTGCCAACATATGTGCGCATGAATGTCTCATGCCATAAATTGGGTCTGTTTCTGCTGGTTTTGATGATCGTGGGGGCATATAGATAAAAGTAATAAAGTTTTATTTGGGAAGATAGTCAATAACCCACACATTCTAACTTCTTTCCTCTACAATGCAACTTCCTGACATTTTTCTGAAAGATTGCTGAAAAAATACTGACATAAAATGGCTATAATAAGCCAATAATAGTTGATAATATTAAAAAATAATGATACTATCTGAGAATGCAGTACTATCAAGCAAAAGTGGGAAAAATAGCAGGAACTGACTTTCGTGAGGCACATAAGAATGCGCGAAAAATATATGATGAAATCAGAAAAAGAAGTAAAAGGAAAACACATATACGTTCAAAATATTTCAACAAAAGTAAGGTTTTTCTTGATATCTTTTGGGATCATTTATATACGAAAAAGAATTTAAAAGATCGCTTGAGGCGAGTGAGGTATTACGGAGTAGCGATAGAGCTGATAATCAACACACTATTTAGTCCGGAATCAAAAGAAAATCCCAACAATAGAAGCGAGATTCTGCACCGTTTTGGAGGAAGGACAAAGAATAACGAATTATTTTATGTACAAATTAAGGAAGAAAAAAGAACTGGCCATAAGTACTTTATTTCAGTTTTTCCAGATAAATAAAAAGGCCTCCGCTATGTGTGGTATATAAACCACTGGCCGAGATCCTTTTCTAAAAGCATTATATCAAAATATTCTATTGAAATCAACGCATATGCTACACTGAACGCAATGAAACTTAATTCTCTCCATCTCGAAAATTTCCGCAACTATGCGAGGCTCGATTTTGCCTTTCCTGATGAGCCAATCGTCATATTGAGCGGAGAAAACGCGCAAGGAAAAACAAATTTTCTGGAGGCGATGTACCTGATGGCGATCACAAAGTCATTTCGACTAGGAGATCGCGAATTTTTGAAGCAGTTTGATAAAGATTATTTCAGAATCGAGGTGAAGGGAGTCTCGGGAGGCCAGTCCCAGACTGACAAAACCGGCACGCCTATTCATTTGGAGATGTGTGAGGTTACCACGCCGCAACATCAGCGTGTTCTCAAAAAAAACGGCACCAAGATTTCCGCTCCCAAATTCCTCGGGCACATAAAAACCGTTCTCTTCCGGCCTGAAGACCTTCATATTCTTACAGGTGAGCCCGCTCTTCGTCGAAAATATATCAATACCATCCTCATCCAAACCGTTCCGGGATATATGAGACAGCTTCAGACCTACCAGAAGCTTTTATCCCAACGCAACGCTCTTCTGCTTCAGATAAAGCTGGGAACTGCCACTATATCAGCCCTCGACATATGGGATCCACCGCTCGCCGAAGCTGGCGCAGCTTTGTTGACTAGTCGACTTGAACTTATTGATTTTCTACGAAAACAGCTTTGCGAACAGGTAGGAGAGGCACTCTATCAGATCGACTACATAAGCTTTCTTCATAATCCAGCTTCAACGCAGCTTCAAAATGAGCTTCAATCTCTTCTCCTTCATGCTCTTACACAGAATCGTTCCCGGGACACGCGCTCTACGCACACCTCCGTAGGCCCACATCGCGACGATATAAAGCTAAAAATTCGTGGATACCCTCTCGAACTCATCGCTTCTCGCGGCGAACTTCGATCTGCGCTCATGGGACTCAAAGAGGCCGAGATTGCTTGGTTTGCCTACAAGACCGGCGAAAATCCGATCATTCTCCTCGATGATATCTTCTCCGAGCTCGACTCCGATCGTAAAAATGACATTTTTGAGATGCTCCCACCCGATACCCAGATCATTATGACCGTCGCACAGGGAAACCCTCTTCCAACCTCTCCAAAGCTACGTTCAGCTTCAACGGTAAGAAAAGTCCATGAGGGGCAGATATTAGATCAATAACGCCGCTGCTCTCTTTTTTATATTGCTTTTGATATGCTAGCACCTTCTTAGCAATTCGTTAGCATTTGTACCTCGTAATGCTAGCTATTCGTGAGCATTTCAATATATGGCACAGGGGGAGCTGCCATCCAGCCACACTTCAGCTTTGCCTTGGCTTCAGAAGCTTTTTATGGTATAATCAAAAGAATGAACTGAGCCCAAACACCGCAGGTGTACTGATCCCGTTCCCATACAAATACAAATATGAACTCCCAAATAGTACAAATTATCGGATCGATTCTCCTAGCAGGAATTCCCGCCGCAGTGTGGGGGTATATTTTTTACGTAAAAAATCCCTATAGACGAAGCGTAATCTTCTACGCATTTTTCCTCGGTGCAACGGCAGTCTTTCCGATTCTTTTTTATAAATACCTCTGGCAGTTTTTCCCATGGATTAACGCCTTTCGTTATACACAACCATTCACGGCGAACATGATCGGACCATTGGGTTTCGTGAGCATACCGCTCAGCGTCATTCTCACATTTGCCATCGTTGGTGTCATCGAAGAGTTTATGAAACATATCGCCGTTCGTGCGATGGGCTCGAGCGAGTTTCATGATATTGATGATGTCATTGAGCTCTCTATTCTCTGCGCGCTCGGATTTTCTTTCACGGAAAACATCATGTACTTCCATAACATTTGGGTGCATCAGGGGCCGCAAAACCTCATGTTGCCATTCGTATTCCGTTCGATTTTTTCTACCTTCGTTCACGTCCTCTTCTCCGGAATGATGGGCTACTACTATGGTATATCTTACTTCTCGACACCAATCCTTCGTCAGCAAAAAACAATCATTTGGCCAAAGATGATGGAGAAGATTTTTGGAATCGATGACGAGAAAATCTTTGCCGTACAAAATCTCGTACAGGGCTTCCTGATCGCCGCAACCCTCCACGCCATCTTCAACGTCTTCCTCGAAATGGAGTGGACCTTCCTCCTCGTACCGTTCCTCATCATTGGTTATATTTATCTGACCTATCTCTTCGAAAAGAAAGAGAATAATAAGAAATTCGGCTATCTCACCACGCGCGATCACGCACCTGCTTCCAACCTCATTGGAGAGACGGTTGATGCGATCATCGGATAAAGCAATATCAATATGACGATAAATACAAAAATTAATTGTGAAAAATGTGGTCGTGAAATAACAAAAAAGAATGATCTATTCGTGCTGCAGAGAGGATTGTTTGGTTTAGAGATATTGTGCGCTACTTGCTTCGGAGAGCGTAATAAGCAGTTTTTTATTGGATTTTTGAGTACCGCCACTCCAATAAATCGCAAAAATATGAAAGGAACATTCATTCTTTACGGTTTGATAGCGCTCATGGTGCCATTCGTATTAATAAGCATGTTTCCATTATTTTTTGCTCTATTAGGGATAGCAGGCTTCTATTTCGCATTAGGGGTATTCGCATGGCAAAGCAAGAAGGCTATAGATATAGAAAAGAGCTTAAAGTGAAATAGTTAAAGTTTAATCTATTATGGTTTTATATTCACTTCACCCACAAA
>CAYHGS010000011.1:0-7103 GCA_964356305.1 uncultured Candidatus Peribacteria bacterium | reverse complement strand
AGTGAAATAGTTAAAGTTTAATCTATTATGGTTTTATATTCACTTCACCCACAAAGATTTTGGAATCTTTGTCTTTGCCCTCTGAAGCCAGATTTTAGCATCATCGCGTGTAAGTGCACTATTAGGGTAAAACAGAGCAGCTGGGCTCGCAGACGCTGAATAATGATCGATAACTTTAGAAATAGTAAGCACCTGAACAAAAGAGTAGAGATAAGAGGGTGTTGATTGTTGTATTTGTTCGGGCGTATAGCCCTTAGTATTCTTGTCATCTAAGCCATCTAGCGGGGTTGGCATAGGAATGTCAGCATAGAAGCTAGGATTATGTAAAAGGTCAAATTTATATGTGTTAGTAATGGGATCAATGAAATTTTTCCATTGAATAAAAGCGCTAAACATGAGAAAAACAGTATCTTTGCGAGAAAGGGGGGTATCTAGCGAATATTTACCATTAATCATAACGTCCGTAGGGATAATATTGCGTTTTGCTGCATAGCAATATGCAATTGCATAAGTATGAGTCAAGGGAACATCTATACCAAATTGACATTTATTAATTCCAGTATTGGAGTAGGACCATATGTCTTTAGGATTCAGTGCGACTACAAGCGCATTAATAAACTCACCTCTCGTAAGAGGTTGATAGTTGCTTACATTAAAGCCATTGCTATCCGTATAGGGACCACCAATCTTTGACTTTACGTCAGACGCAACCGGCTGCGTTGAGAAGGATACAGGTACCTCTGAACGAGGATATTCCGGAGGTAGCGGCGTTATAGATTGTCGTGTTGATGACGTCTGGCGTTCAATAGGGGAAGTCGTCGGAAGGCTTTGAAATCTTCCCTGTAATTGACCGCCTCGGGACAATAGCAGTCCGCCAGCCACGAGAGCAATAACAGCAAGTACGCTAGAGATAACACGCATTTTTTTAGTCATACAAGATGAGTGAAGAGATTGTAAGCGTAATATACCAGCAGGATAAATATAAGGCTATAATATAAGGCACAAACATTGACATAAAAAGGAAACGTAGGAATAATCCAGCTAAGACAATTCCTATTTTTTTCAATATGACTGAAACTCAAGATCACGGACCACAGGCATCAATATCATCTCGAGATGCGCAACTTCGGATGGGCAGCATTATTCACACCATTCGGCGGATCGGATCAGCATGGACGCAGATAAATCATGGAACATCAACAAGAGGACAAGTGCTTAATATGTTTCAAGCGCAAAATGCACAGGACATTCCGCTCGTGCAGCAAAGGATGACAATAACCCTTACTGAGCTGAATAACTGCGGCATTGCCGTGGAAACATTTCTCCAAAATCCACAGATTCGCGAGGCATTCCAGATTATATTTTGGCGTATGGTAGCTGTCGGTCATGGAGATGAAATGCGCGCTTTTTTCACAACAAATAACCTTCCCATCCCAAATGGTCCGGACGCGCAAACGTCGGTGATACACGTCATACGGGAGCTTATGCCACTACCATTTGATATGCGTTGTGCCCTAATAGGTAGGCTTTTGGAGTGCGCAGGTCATTTAGGCATAGCAAACAGCCATATGCTTATAGAGGCAGCAGTGAGTAGAGTGGATATGTCATACGCAGACATAATGGATACACAGAGACTCTGTAGTCAGCTCCATATCCCCTATACTATCAAGCCGGAATTCATCGGCCAGATCACCGCTCAGCAGAAAGAGGATATGGCGATGGATATTCTCCTTGGCGGGGAAGAAGAAAACTTAGCTATGCGCCTGGATGAATTGAAGTCTCTACACCTCAGTATTACACTTTCCGATATTGCCGCAGTGGCGAGGGAGTTAGTAATGATACAAGCGCAGCAATCGATTTCTCAGAATGCAGAAGGTAAAGATGATGAACGATTGGGAGGTTTTACGCATCGCACACGAGACAATCTGAAAAAAGCACTGCACACGTGCGTACAGAAATATCTGAAGTTTATGCAGGCATATGGGCTGAGTGTAACGGAAGATGATATGCAATTGCTGCTCGAGATAGAGACGAAAAGAAGTTATAACGATAATAGATCGCCAAATTACAAGTCTGCTCGCGATATTTTTGGGTCAAAAGCGAAGCCTGAGGAGATGCTTCAATTTGCAGAGGGGCATGATATCGCTGTCGATGAGGCATCTGCCCATAGGCACGCGCTTCTCTATTGCATAGAAAAAGAAATTCCTGTTTTGGAAAATATCGCAGTGCATCCACCAATCAACCTCGAGAGTAATCTCGAATGGGATTTTTATGCAAAAATGAAATCCAATAAAGAAAAATCAAAAGAGCCGTTGCAATTCGACGAATCAGAAAGAAACGCATGTGTACAAAAAATAGTGACGATATTGATACGAACAGGAAAAGAAACAACATTCAGGAATGTGGAAACGTTTATGAGGGGAGTAAATGGTACACTGGGTGTAATTTTTTTTGATGGCATAGCAGTATGGCAGCAATACGCTGACGCACTAATCATGAATCTTCCGCACGATGAGCATAAACTACGACTTCATATAGCAATGATCAGTGCCCATCCAGCCGTAATGTTTCCGCCCGAAACGCTACAGAAAGCTTTGGAAAAAAGCATTACCATGGTTAATCCTGGCGGTGTGGACTATATATTGGGACTCATGGAAGATCGCGGCGATCTCGGTGATGACCCGAAGCCTGAAGTAATAATGACACTGCGACAGGCGGTATCATCAGCGGATTTTCGAGTATTGGTATCCAAAGATCATCCGGCACACAGGGCTATAGGGGATTTAATGAGAGTAAAAGACATAATAGAAAAGGAGTTCGCCGGTGAAAGTTTTGGTATGGATCAAAAAATAAAAGAAGCGATAGCCGGCCTTTCGGTAGAGGAGAACATGGCTTTATTTAGCGATAGACTTCATGGAGCCCTCTTGATCAAAAAGTGGGAAGCAGACATCGATCAAAGAGAAGAAAGATGGAGAGACTCGCTTTCGCCAGGAAAAGTTAAGCTCGTGGAAGCAATGAAGCAACACTTTAGCGGTTTGGCGGATATGGGGATTGATTGGAGTGAGGTCAGGGAAGCATTAATTGCTCAGCCAAGCGCTTTGCGGGTGATGCAATCCAATAAATCGACCATGCAATTCGAAATGGGTGTAGGAAGCGTGGACGACGATACGATTACCTTTGTGGTAGTGAAAGCAGGAGAAGGTACTATTCCCTATGAAGCACGGGCATATAACATAGAAGTACCGCGACCAAAGAAGGCGAAAGTGTAAAGCTGTTTATAGAAATTTTCGATACGAAACTCATCCTCAAAAGAATCTCCCCTTATACCCTTGAACTCCTGCCAAATCCGTGCTACGCTGCACGGTACCATGACAAATGACAAAATTATTGTAAAAGGGGCTCGAATTCACAATTTAAAGAATGTGAGCGTGGAGATTCCGAGGAATCAGCTGACGGTGATGACGGGACTTTCAGGCTCGGGAAAAAGTTCCCTCGCCTTCGATACGATCTATGCCGAGGGTCAGAGACGATATGTAGAGTCACTTTCGACCTATGCGCGTCAGTTTCTCCAGTTAATGGAAAAACCGGATGTTGATTCCATTGAGGGTTTAAGCCCTGCGATTTCTATTGATCAAAAAACCGCACCGCGTAATCCGCGCTCAACGGTCGGAACCGTGACGGAAATTTATGATTATTTAAGACTTCTTTTTGCAAAGATTGGTCATCCTCATTGCCCGGAGTGCGGAAAGTCTATTTCCAGACAATCAACATCGCAGATCGTTGAGATTGTGGCGGCGATGCCGGAGGGAAAGAAAATTTTGATTCTCTCGCCGGCAGTCAGAGATAGAAAAGGACGCCACGAAAAAGCGATAGAGAAAATTAAAAAAGATGGATTTGTTCGCGTAAGAGTAGATGGAGAAGTAGTAAACGTCCTCGAAATTCCTGAGCTTGATGAGACAAAGAAGCATTCAATTGATGTCGTAGTTGATCGTCTCGTTATCAAAAACTTCGGTAGAACCGTAGAAAAACTTTCAACAGGCGAAGAAATCGAAGTTCCAAATTCAGATCGATCCCGTCTCGCCGACTCCGTAGAAATCGCCCTCAAACATGGTGAGGGTATAATGATTATTCAAGATAATGATACCAAGAAAGAAGAGGTATTTTCTGAGCGTTTCGCATGCGCAGATTGTAATATTTCAATCCCTGAAATTTCTCCACGATTTTTCTCATTTAACTCACCGCATGGAGCCTGTCCTACCTGCCATGGACTTGGAACGAAGTTGGAGATTGATCCGACACTCGTACTCCCAAGCAAAGACTTAACGCTCGCAGAAGGCGCCATTATGCCATGGTCAGCTACAACATCGCATTTGACATGGTACAACCGAATTCTCGAGGCGGTAGCAAAGACATATAAATTTTCCATGAATACCTCAGTGAAGAATCTTTCAAAAGAGGCGATGGATTTGGTGTTCTATGGAACGGGTGATAAAAAATATACGATAAATATCGGCGCCAGTAGGCCAACCGAAGGCGACGATGACGAAACGCCGGCACTCACTCCGGGCTTCCGCGGAGAATATACAACAACATTCGAAGGAGTTATTCCAAATCTCGAACGTCGCTATTTAGAGACGGATTCAGATTATGTGAGAAAGAAAATTGAGACATTTATGCGCATTTTGGATTGTCCAATGTGTCACGGCAAACGTCTTCGCCCTGAGGTTCTCGCAGTTAAGGTTGGAGATATGTCGATTATTGACGTAACGGAATATTCCGTAGGAAAGGCTAAAACATTTTTCAACGGACTTGTGCTGAGCGAAAGTGAAAAACATATTGGAAAATTAATTTTTCAGGAAGTAAATTCACGATTGCAGTTTTTGACTGATGTAGGACTTTCGTATTTGACATTAAATCGCGCCGCCAACACGCTCTCCGGAGGAGAGGCACAGCGAATCCGTCTCGCCACGCAAATCGGTTCACGATTATCGGGTGTCGTTTACGTCTTGGATGAGCCATCTATTGGACTTCATCAAAATGATAATGAAAAATTAATCAAGACGCTCGTGCATTTGAAGGAGCTTGGAAATACCGTCATCGTCGTTGAACATGATAATGATATGATGCTCCAGGCCGATTATTTATTGGATATTGGACCGGGCGCAGGAAAGCATGGCGGACAGGTTGTCGCGCAGGGAACACCACAGGAGGTGATGGACAATCCGAACTCACTCACGGGAAGATATCTTTCCGGCAAAGAGAGTATCAAAATTCCCAAAGAGCGAAGAAAGGGGAATGGGAAGCAATTGGTAATTGTCGGAGCATTTGAACATAATCTCAAAACAGTCACAGCAAAGTTCCCGCTTGGTGTACTCATAGGAGTTACGGGTGTCTCGGGTAGTGGCAAATCAACGCTTATCAACGACATTCTCGTGAAAAAAATCTCACAAGAGCTCTATGGAAGTCACGAGCAGCCGGGCCGCCACGAGCGTATCGAGGGTATCGAGCATATAGATAAAATTATTAATATCGACCAGTCTCCAATTGGTCGTACGCCCCGAAGTAATCCTGCTACCTATACTGGAGTATTTACCGATATCCGTGAAATCTTCGCTCAGACAAGCGATTCTCGTATGCGTGGTTACAAGAGTGGCCGCTTCTCTTTCAATGTGAAGGGAGGTCGCTGTGAGGCATGTTCCGGTGATGGTATCAAGAAAATTGAGATGCACTTCCTTCCAGATGTATATGTCCCTTGTGAAGAATGTAAGGGCCGCAGATATAACAACGAAGCATTGGAGATCCGTTACCGTGGAAAAAACATTGCCGACGTTCTCGATATGACGACAGAGGAGGCACTCGAGTTCTTCCAGGCGGTACCATCGATCAAAACGAAAATGCAGACTCTTGTAGATGTCGGTCTCAACTACCTCCACCTCGGTCAGTCAGCTACCACACTCTCCGGCGGCGAAGCCCAGCGTATCAAACTTGCAACAGAACTTTCTCGCCGCTCGACCGGCCGCACCCTCTACGTCCTCGATGAACCTACCACCGGTCTCCACTTCGACGACGTCCGACGTCTCTTGGAAGTCCTTCAGCGCCTCGTAGAGAAGGGCAACACCGTCCTCATCATCGAACACAACCTCGACGTCATCAAATGCTGCGATCACCTCCTCGACATGGGTCCGGAAGGCGGCGACGGCGGCGGTGAACTCGTTGCCCAAGGCACCCCCGAAGACATCATCAAATCCAAGACCTCACTTACCGGAAAGTGGCTGAAGAAGATTATGTAACAAAATTCACCACAGACATTGACGCATATGTTATAGATATTGTGGCTTGTGGACGTCCAGACTTTAGCCTAAAATAAGACCCTTATTTGTAATTTCCATTTTATGGCTCGAATGGCCATTCTCCAGACCGAGTTGACCGATGAGACAATCCATCCCGATGAACTTGTGAGGATTCCTGGGAAGCATGAAGCTAAATATGGAGAAAATATTGTTCGGGACGCTGAATGGATAGGATTCAACGGGACCGAGCCATTTGTTGGAGGGTACTCTAATTTTGGACGGTCTATTGGGTTAAACACGCAATCAGGACGCCTTCACGTAGGCGATATTCAATACGAAGCACCGCTAGAGAGAAGATTAGAACGTCCATTATCTGGCTGGCCGCGAGTCAGCTCTGAAGGTCGCAGTCCTGTGATAATGGAGCTCGAGCGTCTGGCACGGGAGTGTATTGGCACGATAGAGCTTATCGATGTTGAAAATGATGGTACACCAAATTGCGTATATCCGTGCGACACGGAAGAGTTTGAGAAATGGAGAACGCAGTATATGGCTGAAGTCGAACGATCCAGAACCGGCAAGCCGCGAATTGAAGGTTTCTATAGAGAGAGCATGAAAGAGGAAAAATATTTGTCACCACGCCAACTTCGGCTACTTTTTGGCGAGCGCATTCACGCACTTATGCAGCATATGTAGCAGGGCTATGTATCAGGATGCTTTTTTGCTGTGCAACATAATTAAAACCGCACAATAGCTGAAGTGACAAGTTATGAAAAAGTTTTGCACAATCGTTGCACAAATTGAATATCATTAGAT
>CAYHGS010000010.1:41444-42205 GCA_964356305.1 uncultured Candidatus Peribacteria bacterium | reverse complement strand
TCAAAAAAACAAAAGCCAACGGTCTCATTATCGGCAGTGCACTCGTAAAAACTCCGACCGATCAACTTCCAAAACTCCTCAACGAACTTTCCAATGCCTACCTCTAAAATACGAAACGGGATGATCATCTTGCTCTTCTGTTACTCAAAAACAGTAATCAACTATCTCATCCAAGCCAAACTTCAGGGCAAAAACTTCACTGTCATCGCCATGGAAACCCGTCCAAACTTCACCGGTCGCATGACCGTAAAAGCCCTTCTCAAACTCAAAATCCCCACCACCCTCGTCACTGACATGGTCGGCCTCCTCCTCATCCCCACTACTAACTTCATCCTAATCGGCGCCGACATAATCGCCAAAAACGGCGACATCATCAACAAAGTAGGCACCTCCGTCCTATGCCAGCTAGCCAATCTCTATCACATTCCCGTCTACTGTTGCGCTGACTCCTCAAAATACGTACAGGAAAATTACCCGACCCATCAAACCATCAAAACCAGACCGCTCAGGGAGGTCTTCACCAAAACACTAAAAGGCCTCACGGTTCTTAACCCGGCTTATGACGTAACGGAAAGGAAAAAGATTACTGGCGTTTTAGACGGTAACAAGGAGGAGTAATCAAATTGGTTGCGGGGGGGGGGGGGGCCCCGAACCCCCCCCCCCAGGTTTAGGAGTGCCTTTCAGCCCGGTTAAAAAATGGGATTTAGGAATTTTTTTTCCATTTTAAACACAACCTACCACACCAAAAGCTAATGTTCCTT
>CAYHGS010000010.1:0-41434 GCA_964356305.1 uncultured Candidatus Peribacteria bacterium | reverse complement strand
AAAGCCTGCTCGCGAAGGTAGAGCAGGTCGTCGAGAGAAACAAAAAAGAAGACGCTTTGCGTTGCGAGGCGGGAGAAGGTTGCTTAAAAAAAGGGGGGGGGGGGGGGGGGGGGGGGACTCGAACCACCGACCTCAAGGTTATGAGTTGCATTCAGCTCAGTGTCAAAATTGAGCTTATGGAATTTTATGCACTTATTAAGCCAAGCTACGACATCCAAAGCTGATCGTGCCTAGTCTGACTCCCGTTACATGCTCCAAGTATTGACAGAAGTTTAATAATAGTATAAAGTACCAACTTACTATTATTTTTTCGTATGTATTATCTAAAGCCTGCCACAGATCCTGAAGCCGTAATACAAAGTCTGGCGATGGATCATCAGCCACCAATAAGGAGAATGTATCGACCTGGCTATCAGGAATTAATGGCTAGAATGCCATATATTGATGCTATGAGAGCGGATCAGGATCCTCAAATTGCCGTCACAAAAGAAATACTTACTGAAATTGGGACCAGGGTGACGCTAGCGCTACAAGATGGCAGCTTGAACTTACCAGATATTGCAAATGGGGAATTTGGTAGAGTGATTCTTGCGATCGAGGAGCCAGCACGGAAAAATGGCAAAGTTGTGCCAGGTGCCGAAGTAGTACTTGCACTTTGGGGTAAAGGCTTTTATAGCCCAGTTCACGGACACGCTCCTGGATTTATTAATGAGTCTCTATTGAGAGGTGCCTTTGATGTGAATCTCTTTGAGAGAGTAGGTGGCCGAGAAGTGAGACAGGCTCGATATTCTCGAACAATTCAGCAGAGTCAGCCAGGCATTTTTTTCGAAGAATTTGTTCAAAATGTAGGTAGCGATCCACGATCTTCTGTCATTCATAATTTTAGAGCAATCGGAGAAGGCGTGACGGCTAGCCTGCACTACTTGCCCGAACATGTGAGAGATGGTAATGCTAATAGATTTAATGTTGTAAACACGCCAGAATCTGCACAAATTCCCGATTATATTAATACAATTCCTCACCGGCCAGGATTCAAGCTCGAGGAGGGTGAGTACAAAGAAGTGGAACCCAGTGATGTCCTCGACAAAGTTGCAAAAGAACAATATGGGACGGTTTATTTGGTACGATCGGATAATGTTTCTTTTTTAGGCGTTCACTATGTGATGATCACGGGGCCAATTACTCAAAAAATCCATGGCTTTAGGCCTCAGGATAAGACGATTTTGGTTCCTCGTGATGAAATTACACCTTTCAATAATGATATTATTCATGACGAAATCGTAAGAATTCTTGAATTATCTAGTGAGGCGCAGAAAAGGTTTTATAAACATTATGGACTTTAAAATAATATGAACGAACAAGCAATTACACATGCAGCACTAAGTGATCACCGTTTTGATACCCCTCTAAATCATGGTGATGAATTTAGGGATATACCAATGCGAGAGGCAAAGCCTGGCGAGGTATCGCTGGTAGGTTTAAGATTGCAAGCAGATGAAAGTGCAACGAAAGAGGCTAGGCGAGCTATCGAACGAAATCCAGGGTGCCCAAAAAACCAGGAAGATCATGATGCATTATTGGCTAAAAGAATTTTTGATGTATTGACCTGTAAAAGGTACAGAAGAGGGCCACAGAAATTCGTAGAAGGACAAGATCAAGAAGCGATTATTGCGCAAATTACCGATAGAATTAGGATGAGGCAACCAGTTGAATTGATACTCAGCTTTTTCGGTTCAAAAGTGCAGAATCAATTAAAAACATTCGCCGAAGATGGAACGGAGGTTGATTTATCGGAGGTGGCATCCTTACTTAGATTCTACGAGATTGCCCGATCAATTGAGGTTATTTATGATTTTGGGGCTGAGGTAAAAATTGCATGTGATGGTAGAAAATATGCTGATTCTATAGGATTTAGCGCCGAGGCGGGATCTGGATATTTTAAAAACATTTGTTTATTGGCAGAATATATGGGCCTCGGAGATCATGTAAAACTATTTGATGAGGCAGAGCACTATCCAGATGATATTACGGAACGGATGGAGTCAAGATTGGTGCAGCTTAGGTGTCGTTATGAACAAGGAGACCTCGATCTTATTCGGTTCGTCGAAAAGTTACGGCTAAGCCTAGCTATTAGTATTCCACAAAATGGAGTTGCACTGCAGCAGCTGAGTTTAGCATTTTCATCGCAGATTCCTTGCTCTGAACTAAGTCAAATCTGTAGGGAATCTTATGATTTGAGACAAGGGCTAGTTGATAGATCTCGAAACGGAGCATTAAGATATATCGCAATGTATGATGTAGTAAAAGATGCAGGCATTATCGAAAGCGTTGCACCAAACGCTATTAGAGCCACAGTACATCCCAAGCAAGGTCAGATTGGGCTGTATGCTGTAAATTCCGCCGTTAATAATAGATTTCCACTTGCCTTTTTGGTGAATTAAATTTCGGAAATTGACTTTAAGCTCGTCCGTAGAGACGATCAGTCCGAACGTCGTTCAGCAAGAGCCCCAATTCGATGATTAGGAACCTTGGGGTCGTTGATTGCCCGTTTATGACATTTTTAGTTGAAATATCGCCTTACCATAGCAAATTCTGGTTGCGGGGGGTGGACTCGAACCACCGACCTCAAGGTTATGAGCCTTGCGAGCTACCACTGCTCCACCCCGCGACGCGATAAAAGATCAAAGCTAGATGAACAACGCCAAGAGTATAGAGCATTTTAAGTGAAAGTCAAAAGCAGAACAAAGCCAAAAGACTAATTGGCAGGCTTAGCGGCCTTCTGTGTATGGTCAATCTCAAAGAAAAACTTCCACCACTTTTGTGGGTTGGAGAGAGAGTAATACTTAGAAATTTGATCAGTATTATCGGGAATATTTATATTGGCAACCGGAGTTTGGAGCAAATCATCAGAAATCACGATAACCTCCTCACCCTGATTTACGAGGTTAAAATTCTGTTTCGCCATTTTTTCAATAAATGAATCGGATTTATAGTAGGCCAAATCCTCAGCTGCCTTCCTATTATCTAGAGTAATTTTATCATTCATCGCACGGAAATTATTGATGTGATAATCAATCTGATAATTATTATAAATATGCGTGGTAAGCGCATATAGCAGGTACGAGACGAGCAGGAACTCACCAATGAGTACCATTTTCGTCATTCTCGAAGCGTGATGAAACTCGAACTTCATGGCTACATATATAGCATACTTGTCAGGCACCGACAAACAAAGTAATGTTATGCTCGATGAAAACAGCAAAGAAAAACATATTCGCAATTGGCATAGGAGGGAGTGGCTTAAGTGGTCTCGCCCGGATGCTCCAAGAAATGGGACATCACGTTTCAGGATCCGATTCATCACCGGACAACGCCAAGAAACAAGCACTCAGAAAAATTGGTATAGAAATCTATCCAACTCATGATGTATTTCACGTCGGAAAAAACATCGACGAGGTCATTTATTCGCAGGCTATTCCGCTCACCAATCCGGAACGCCAAGAAGCCAAGCGAAGAAAAATTACATCGATAACCTACCCTCAGGCAGTAGGGAAGTATCTCAAGGACAAGACAAAAGTCTGTATTGCCGGTACTCACGGTAAGACAACGACCACCGCCATGGTCGCGAGCATCCTTCTCGCAGCCAAGAAAGATCCAACCGTCATTGTCGGTTCAGAAGTGAAGGAGTTAAATAATCAAAACGAACACCTTGGAGGATCGCATCTCGCCGTTATCGAAACATGTGAGTACAAAAAATCCTTCCTCGATATTCCGCCGAATATTCTCATCATTACCAATATAGATTTTGATCATATCGATTATTACAAAACCAAAGCTCGCTACGATGCGGCCTTTTTGAAATATATGAAGATGGTTCCAAAAACAGGAGCAATCATCTACCTCAAGGGAGAAAAAACGGTAGAAAAATTATTAAAAAAAGTAAAACATCCACTCGCTATTCCCGTAGAAGTGGAAAAGATCAAACTGCATATTCCCGGTCTCCACAACCAAAAAAACGCCTCACTCGCCCTCGCCGTCGCCAAATATCTCGATGTCGATCCGAAAGTTGCACTCAAGGCCCTCCTAAACTTCAGCGGCACCAAACGCCGTCTGGAATTTATCGGCAAAAAAAGCACGACCAAAATCTACGATGATTATGGCCATCATCCAACCGAAATCAAGGCAACCCTCGAGGCCATTCGCGAACTCTATCCAAAGGGAAAAATCCTCACCATTTTCCAACCACATCAATACAGCCGCACCAAGGCCTTCCTCAAGGACTTTGCCACCGCCTTCACCCAAACCGACAAGGTAATCATTCCTAATATTTACGAAGCCCGTGATACCACCAAAGACAAAGAATCAGTTAATATCACCAACCTTGTTTCAGCTATCAACGCACATCAGTCCAAGAGAGCCATCGATGGTCACGGAATAGAGGAAACAATTCTTTACGCCAAAAATAACATTTCAGCCTACGATGTGATAATCACCATGGGAGCGGGAAACGTGAATCAGATTTGCTCTGCGCTAGTGAAGTAGTTCCGAAATGAGTACTTTATATATACTTTTGAATTCTTAGCATCTCCTTAGCACGCAGTACTTCACGGTGCTAGCAATTTCTTAGCATTCCAAAAAGAAGGTTTCGAAACATCCTCCGTCCGTCGCCATGAGTTAATTTCTCTTCACCATCGGTCCATCCGGAGTATCTTCAACCTCAAATCCCTGAGCTTTGAGTTCATCGCGGATCTTATCGGAACGTTTAAAATTACGATCCTTCCGCACCTGTTCACGCTCAGCAACGAGCGCTCGAACGTCATCCGGAATATCCTGTTTCTCTCTCGACAAAATAGCAAAAACCGAATCGAGTTCATCCATAAATCCAAGAATATCCTGCACATTTTCAACTGACAAAACCTTTCGTTTCAAAAAATCCTGACACGCATTAATAAAAGAAAACATCACTCCTATAGCACCCGGCATATCAAAATCATTATCCATACAAGCTATAAATTCGCTGCGATACTGCTCAAGAACAGGATCTAAATTACTCAAATCACCAACTGGAGTATAATGCTTCAGCAAAGCAATAAACTGATCTACGCGAGCCAATCCATTTTTACTCTGCTCCAGCATTTCTTCGGAGAAATCAAGAGGGGAACGATAGTGCGTCTGTAAATATAAAAATCTAATCACGCGCCCTTCGTACACTTTCAAAACATCTTCAAGGGTAATGAAGTTATGAAGTGATTTTGACATCTTCTCTTTGTTGATATTCACAAAACCATTATGCATCCAGTACTGCGCAAACTTCACTCCGTAAGCCGCTTCACTCTGTGCGATCTCACACTCATGATGAGGAAAAGTTAAATCCAATCCGCCACCATGGATATCAATGGGCTGTCCGAGAACGCTACGAACCATCGCTGAGCACTCAATATGCCAGCCTGGACGACCCAAACCCCATGGGCTCGCCCATGCGGGCTCGCCACTCTTCGCCATCTTCCACAATACGAAGTCCTGATGATTTCTCTTCTCCGTATTCACCTCTTTACGCGCACCTGCTTGCAAATCCTCCAAATTCTGGCCGGAAAGAGACCCATATTTCTCAAACTTCGAGACATCGAAGTAAACCCCATCAGAAATGGCATACGTAAAACCTTTAGTCTCCAACTCAGCAATCAACTCAATCATCTGCGGTACAAACTCAGTAGCCCTCGGATTCACATCCGCAGGCAAAACCCTGAGCTCTCCAAAATCCCTCACATACAACGGAATAATCTCACTCGCCAGCTCAGGAACACTAATACCTCTTTCCGCGGCTCGATGAATCATTTTATCATCTATATCTGTATAATTGCTCACATAACGAACCGCAAAACCTCTAAACATCAAATACCTCCGAATCATATCAAACGCCACAGCGCTTCTCCCGTGCCCTAAATGACCCTTATCATAGACGGTAGGTCCACATACATACATTGAAACTTCACCTTCCTTCAAAGGCTTGAAGACAACCTTTTCGCGATGATTAGTAGTATGAATTAAAAGCATGGAGCTACAATGACGAGATAAAGGACGCGGCGACAACACTTAAAATTTGAGAAAGAAAATTAATCAGCACAAAAACATAAATAGCGGAAATATCCATCATACCAATTCGATGGGGAAGTTTCTGAACCAAACGAAACAGGGGCTCAGTCACATCATGGAAAAAACTATAAATACGATTTTGTTGAATATCATGCATTGGAAACCAAGAAAATATTACTCTCGCAAAAACAGCGAAGAGCAAGACATCCAGAAGACGCTGCAAAAAAAACACAAACATGGCGATAATTCCGATAAGAGCCATACGAAAGCCATTCTACCAAAATAGCAGAAAGGGGTCTAGAGATATACTGAGGCTAGAGAAAGCCAGTCTACTTGCGGCGCTTTCGCTTGAAGAAGCTTCCGACAGCGATGCTTAATGGGAAGAGCCAAAGAACTTCCGGTCCGGTCTTACCACGCATACCGAGAGTTGAAATATAGCTATCTGCCACAGGAAGACCACCACCACCGATAGAACCATCTTCTAGGGGAGTTGCAACCGCCAACGTGCCGGCCTCACCGATATAGCCGCTCTTATCCATACCCACGACACCGAAATAGTAAGGGGTATTATTTGTTAAGTTCGGAACATACCAGCTCAAAACATTACCAACGGTATCAACCTTCCCGGTTAAATTATTAGCATCTGTTCCATAAAAAATACGATAGTGATCAATAGAGGAAACATTTCCTTCAGGAGCGACCCAACTTAATGAAATTTTAAATGCACCCGGTACCGCCTTCAACTGTCGAACCGGCTTGATAGTTCCTGCAGTGGCAACATTCAACTTCGTCGCATAAGTAACAACACTCTCATTACTAAGCGCATCGGATAGAGTGAATTTGATATCGTAACTACCGTCTTTATCAGGAGCGGCAAAAGCACCATGATACGTTCCTGCTTTCTCTAAATCTTCAGATAACTCAGAAACCGTACCATTAATATCCACCAAAGCTTTTTTCAATTTTTCCTCGGACTGAATTTCAACCTGAACAGGAAGCCCGGGGGTAACGTCAAAACTCGGCGTCAAAACAACAGAATCAACCTTCGGAGGGAGCGTATCGATAATAATTTTTACCTTATCGGAGGTACCAAGAATCGCGCCATTTTGATCCATAGTAGAAACCGAAAGCATGTGCTCACCATCAATCAAAGGCTGAGTAACAAAAGAATAAGCACCCTGTACGTTTGTTACAGCAGAGCCGATATTCTCCTGTCCATCAAAAAGTTTCACATCCTTTCCGGCAGGAGCTGTTCCGGTAACATTCTGTGTGTTAGCGCTATAAGACCCAGGAGAAGGAGTCGTAATAGTAACTTTGGTATCCACGGCGGCAGCGGCACTACCACCCTTCACTACCAAAGAAATATGACCCGTAAGTGTCTTTTTTATCGTATCCGTTACATCAACTTCATACGTTCCCTCCTGCTGAAACTGCATCGCGAGAGGAAAGATATGTTTACCGAGATCTTCTGCGGTGAAGGCGTAGTCTTTAGGCAAACTGGCAAAGACGGCATTAGGTCCGACCGCCTGAAAATGCACTACTCCTAAATATCCAACCGCTAATTTCTGATTCGTATCATAAGCCGTTACCGTAAAATCAACAGGCTGATTTGTCTTAATCGCCGTTGGCATATCTTCAAATTTAAAACTCTCAGCGGGTCCGGACTCCAATGAATTTGCGGCAACAAGATCACCCCCCACCGCGCCGAGAACACTTGCGGAGAGATAGGACGACTTCACAGGATCAGCACCAATATACAAAATATGAACCGGCTCACCAATGGTCTTCTGTGTAGTCATATCGTAAACCACATAATCTGACTGACCGGCAGTCGCAGAGGTAACTGCAAAGGAAACCATACCATTTTTATCCGTACGAGTGACTCCAGCCTTCAGAGGTTTAATAGAATCAGAAACACGATTCGAAATGACCGTGATAAAATGATCGACAACAGAGTTTCCCATGAGATCGGCTAACTTGACGTTAATGACAGAAAAATCATAGGAACCGGTATGAACGACATCCTTTGAGGCAATAACTCCGGAACGATCTGTCGAACTTGTATCAGCATTCACATGAAACAAACCGGTAACAATCGTCTCGGAAGTTGTTTTAGAAATAAGACTAACCTCGTATCGACCGGATACCCTTGTGTAGATATCATCAAGAGTATAGGTCAGCTTTCCCTTACTATCAGCCTTCGTGGTAAGTTGAAAAGTATTATCTTTCGGACTTACGATAGATACCATAACAGGTTCAAAGGAGCCCAACCCCTCAGCCTGTAAAGTTGTGCCATAGCCTGCAATCGTACCGGCAACACTCAATGTAGGACTACTACTCACGGCAGAAGCGGAATAAAATCCAACAGCGACTAGAGCCGCCACCATCGCGAGTACACCAATGTGAACAAAACGAAATGAAGATGATTGGGCGGACATAGATGTGTTCATGCGAATTTCATCAAAGAGATATGTTTTTGACTTCCCTGTAGTATACCTCATTTTTCAGCTTTAATCCACTGGTACCATCAAAATAAGCAAGACTTTGAGGGCCTAAGAACCTTTACTTCTAAAAAAACAGAGCCAAAACAGTACTTATACCAAAAAACAGACATTTTTAAAGCTAAAAATTTCGCCGGCGAAATTGCTCGGTCAAAATATAAATAGAAAATCAGTCAACACTTATATAATAAACATCCCATCTCCAAAACTGAAAAATCGATATTTTTCCGCAACAGCCTCGCTATAAGCCTTCTTGATAACATCCATCCCAGCCAACGTAGATACCAGCATCAGGAGGGTACTTTTCGGCAGGTGAAAATTCGTAATCAAACAATCTATAAACCGAAACGTGTATCCTGGATAAATAAATAAGTTCGTTGAACCCTCCGTCAAAGGATGCTCCAAATTCACAAAACAACTCTCAATCGCCCTGCATGCTGTCGTACCGACACCGATAATTCTCTTGCCTGCTTTTTTAGCCGTAATAAGCCGATTCAAAACCTCCGGCTCAACAGTGTAATATTCATGATGCATCACGTGATCGGTAATTTTATCCACCATTACCGGCAAGAACGTACCCGCGCCCACGTGCAAGGTCACGTACTCCGTCTGCACATGCATAGCCGCAATCTCATCCAGTAATCGCTGCGTGAAATGGAAGCCCGCCGTAGGCGCGGCAACACTCCCCGGAACCGACGCGTACACCGTTTGATACAGATTAGCTCCTTCAGCCGTTTCAATATAAGGAGGAAGGGGAATCGTACCGATATCATCGAGCAGGTCAAAAGTATCGCGTTTCAACGCATCACTCATCCTTACGATCCGATGACCATGTTCCGCCTCAGACATGACTCGCACAACCTCCACGGAAACATTCTCATCAATCGTCACCCTACACCCCTCTCGGAAAAGCTTCCCCGGACGAACCATCACCTCCCACTCGTTATCGCCGGAAACACGTAAGAAAAATAACTCGCACTCTTTCCCACCAAACGTAAATGTAATACGAGCGGGGATCACCTTCGACTGGTTAAAAATCAGCACATCATTCGACGTCAAAAATTGAGGCAAATCAGAAAAATGATAGTGGCCCAGCGTTCCACCAGCTCTATTGAGTACCATCATGCGAGAACTATCCCGAGGCTCCAGGGGTATCTGAGCAATGAGTTCTTTTGGCAGCACATAATCAAAATCACGAAGATTCATGGCGGAATCCTACAGGAAAGCCCCTTAGCCATCAACCCTCTGAACAGCGATCAGCGTCATATCGTCAAGTTGAGTCGTTCCAGCTATAAATGAAGCTATATCGGCCATAATTTTATCCAAAGTTGGCACAGGAGCATACTGAGAAGCATATTTAGCGATAGCCTCCTCGAGCCGCTTCAAGCCAAACTCCTCACCGGCTATATTTTTGCACTTCACCGCTCCATCCGTATAAAGAACAATCAAATCAGTATTCTCAAAAACCAAAGCCTGCTCCTTAATAAGTTTAGAATTATCAGGAACCATACCGAGAGCAATACCACCCGAAGGTGTCGCCTCGCAGCGTCCGGTCTTCATACTATAGACAAGAATGTACTCATGTCCTGCACCAACAAACGACATAACCCGAGCCGTGGCATTCCACTTGAGAAGTGTCATCGTCATGAATAGCGTAGAATGAATCTTTCGTTTAAGTTGCCGATTCACGTGATATATCATTTCCTGCAATGATTCAGCAATCTCGCTATATACCGTCACTAATGTATTCACGACGGTCATCAAAATACTGGCCGCCACACTATCACCGGCAGCATCTCCAATATATAAATAGGTTGCATCCTTCACGGGAATAAATCCAAAACTATCTCCACCCACTTCGACGGCAGACTGTGTTTTCATGGCAACAACCAATCCAGGTATCTGCGGAGCGACCTGTGGAATAATGTCATGCTGCAACGAACTGGCGATTGCTAAATCCCCAGCCATTCGCTTAGACTCAGCTACATCACCGGAAAATCGATTCATACTTCTCGTAATTTCATTGAAAAAATGAGCCATAATGCCGACCTCATCCACTCGATCAGTGAAAAACTTCTTATATTCTCTTCCGGTAAGAAGTGCCTGCATCTGCATGATAATGCCTTTCAAAGGGCGAGAAACGCTAAACCAAAATATAAAAGCCAACAGAACGAAAAGTCCAGCTAATCCATAGTAAATAAACTCAAGAGGTATGAATAATAAATGATAATATTTTCCGAAAAAATATACTACAGCGCTCACACTCAATCCGACGCATAGAAGCAGTAAGGTAATTTTGGCGGTAAAACTGCGTCGAAGGAAATTCATATACAAGTATATTACGATAAATAAGCCGAAAGTATCAATGGAACCTTTCCGAAAAATCGTGACTCGGGACGGAACGACGGATCATGCGAACGGATAACGACATCAATTTTGAGGATCTCTTCGGTCGCATTCAGGATACCGTAAATATTTCGTAGCTTTTTTAAATCAGCCAGACCTAAGTTAGCGAGAGAGCTATGCTCGATGGTCTGCAATAAGGCATGAAGCTTATGAAGCGCATGCTGCTGCAAATATCGCTCGACACCATAACGACTCGTAGGCGGAAGCAGATCCATAAAACTCGGGACTAATGAGAGGAAGCGAGATGTATCATCCAGACTACTAATATCAAGATTGAAAAGAATATGGGCGAAAGAAGTAACGGACGTGTCCTCACCAAGTGCCACGAGTGCGAAAGCAATAAAAACTTTTTCCAAAGCATCATCAGATTTCTCCAGTCGCTCACGCAAATAAACAGCATAGGAATCATCAACAATCTGAGCCAATACAAAGGCCACGGCAACTCTCGCCGAGCGAGAAGTATCACTCATCTTCATATGAATGAGATGTCGTACGCTGTCACGATACTGATCAAATCGAGAAAGAATAACAGCTGAATGCGCCCACACACGTGGATCCGCAGAGCTCAAAAAGCTCTCAATCAAGGGATGAAACGAAGGATCATCGAACACATCACATGCCATAATAATTGTACTCAGAGAATCTCCCTGGTCATTCTGAAGATGATCCAAGAGGAAATCCAAGACCTCTTTTTCCTTGAAATGAGCCAAGAGAAGAAGCATGAGTAATCTGATTTTTCTATCGGTCTCGTGAATAGAACAGTGCATGAGCTCCTGAACAACCGTACGATGCGAGAGAAGATTCGTATCAAAATAATGAGCATCAAAAAACTGCTGCAACGCCGATATACTGGCAAACCGCACCGCAGGATCCGCATGCCGCAATCCCGAAATTATCTCCGTCAGATGAGTTAACTCACGTGCAAAAATCTCCGTCATCTTCACCTG
Organism: uncultured Candidatus Peribacteria bacterium; assembly: GCA_964356305.1. GTDB lineage: Bacteria > Patescibacteriota > Gracilibacteria > UBA1369 > UBA12463 > CALREA01. Next base: position 29,487 of record CAYHGS010000010.1, on the reverse strand, counting down.
AACAAGTGCAGACTCATGGGAGTCATGAAAGATAGAATCAAACAAGAGAGCCTTCTGAGGATAATCCGTTCGTGAAAGTACCTCGAGAAGATTCAACTTCAAATCCAGGCTAGTATCAGGCTTTTTGAGCTGATGCACGATGAGTCGTACGTATTGTTTTTGTAACGTAACAGTTGAAAGTGCGAAAAATAGTAACACGATAAATAATCCCGTAAGAACGAAAGTGAGATACGAACCGTGAGGAACGAAGAAATAAGAAATTACTAAGAAGGAAGTTCCAAGCATCGCACCCAAGGGACGGATTACGCCATCCATGAAGATCCGCGTAAACTGACTCTCCATCTCATCAAATATATAGTAAGAAGATTGGTATGAGTTACGATAAATCACGCCGGTAACCTCGGCATTTGCTCGAGCAACGATAGCTGTTAGTGGTCCGAAATTCGTAATCATTCCCGCCAAACTCAAGAGCGAAACTAATGGATGCAACAAAATACTTCCAATAACTCCAAGCGTAGAAATAAATCTCCCGGCCAGGAAGAAGTGAGAAACCAGCGCCGCAGAGGCAAACAAAATCTGCAAGGCACCGAACTCGCTGATCAAAACATTCTCCAATGCACCTGATGTTGCAGAAACCAGCTCGCCACCTCCACCATGCTGCATCGCCACGGAATAGGTGAAAAGATACTCCAACACGACCGAGAAAAACCACTGCGCCAATACCACGCCGATCAGTGTAACAATGTACGGATGTCGCGTAATAATTTTCGTCACATACGATGGTTGGAACTCCTCGTGCTCTCCTCCAATGAACTGCTTCCGGAATAAACACAAACCCGGATTGGACCGTAGAAACGAATGATAATGAAGAAAGAACGGAATCATGAGCGAAAGAACCGCTACCACAACCCACAAAACACGTGTCATCGTGAGCTGCGAAGCATTGAAGTAGAGGAAGGCTCCCGCGAGCAACGTCGCAATCGTATCTCCGGACTCAGCGATGGGAAACGTGCGAGCACTCTCGAACGGCGTGAAAAATCGTTCCGTAAATGTCTCAATATTAATCGACAGCTGAACCAAAATAAATGACTCTACAAAAAGCAAAATACCAATCTTGATCGTCTCATCAAAAACGAAAAGCTGACAGCCAAAGAGAATAGAAACTCCGGCAATAAGCGAATAAAGAAAAATATTTTCCAGAGGCAGACGAGTAAAAAGGAAGAAAGAAAGCACACTACCAAGTAAGACCAGAAACGCATGAACCAAAAATAATATCGGCAAAGCAATCTCACTATGATAGTTACTCGCCACATGCGCCACGATCAGCGTCCAGCTCACCACGAAGACAAAACGATACAATAATCGAATAATCCACACCATAAATGTCCGACTCACCTCATGTGGATAGAGACGAATGAGTCTATAGAGCCACGAGCTCTCAGGGGACACGTTTGAAGAAGCGTTTTGTGTTTGTGTTTTATCCATTAAACCATTATACCATAATAAAGCTAAAAACACAATAAACCCATGTCAAAGAAAGCAATTTTCTCAGCAACCCTGATTCTCGCCATCTCATCCCTCCTCAGTCGAGTCCTCGGGGTGGTCCGTGACCACCTCTTTGCGTCACGCTTCGGAGCCCTCCAAGGCGGTGGCATTTTCGACCTCGACGCCTACTACGCAGCGTTCCGTATACCCGATTTGCTCTTCCAGATCCTCATAATCGGCGCGGTCTCTGCCGCATTCGTCCCCATCTTTTCCGGCTATCTCCACACCGACCAAAAGGAAAAAGCCTGGAAATTCCTCGACACCACCCTCACCGGCATCGGCCTCCTGATGCTCATAGTTTCCACACTCACACTTCTAGCAGCCCCATTCCTTATTCCGCTTCTTGTACCCGGCTTCAGCCCCGAGAAGATCAAACTCACCACCCAACTCACGCAAATCATGCTCGTCAGTCCAATATTTTTCGGCCTCAGCAGCATCTTCCAAGGCGTCGAGAACTCCGCAAAGAAGTACGGCTATTTCGCCCTCGCGCCGATTGCTTACAATCTCTCGATCATTATCGGCACTCTCTTCTTCTCCCAACAATACGGCGTCTACGCCATCGCCATCTCCGTCTCAATTGGTGCTGTTCTCCACGCCGCCACGCAACTCCCGGCCATCTACCAGCTCGGCTACCACTACCAACCCAACTTCAACTTCCGATCACCAGACATCAAGCAGTTCATTCTCCTTGCCATCCCACGAATCTTCTCCACGGGAGTCAACCAGTTTAATCTCGTCATTAACACCCTCATCGCCTCCACCTTCGTGACCGGTTCCATCGCCTCGTTCAACTTCGCCTACAACATGCAAAGCGTCGTCCTAGGCATCATCGGCATATCCACAGCAATAATAGCCTTCGGCATCTTCGCCCAACAAATGGCAACAGGGGATCACGACGGCATGCGCACGACCCTCTCGGAAAAAATCGAACAGATCATTCTCTTCACACTTCCCGCCACCCTCGGCCTCATCGTCCTCCGCACCGAAATCGTCACCACCCTCCTCGGTGCCGGCCAATTCACACAACAAGACATCACCCTCACCGCAAACCTTCTCGCGATCTTCGCCCTGTCTCTACTCGCCCAAAACCTAATGCCTCTCCTATCCCGCTACTTCTTCGCCCAACAGAACACTCGCACCCCCGTCAAAATATCCATCACCGGTCTCACCGTCGACACCCTCCTCTCACTCTACCTCGGCATAACCCTCCACTACCAAATCACCGGCGTCGTCACCGCCTTCTCCGTCGCATGCTACGTCCAACTCTTCCTCTACCTTCACCGCATCCGCTCCGACTTCACCACCACACCCCTCCTCCACCTCAAGAAACAACTCCAAATCATCTTCGCCTCCATAGTAATGACATTAGCCGTCCTCCTCACCAAAGCTACCATTGAAACCATGCTCATCCCCAGCCGCCTCCAGAGCATAATCATCCTCATCGGATGCTCAATTATCGGCTACCTGATCTACTTATTCACGCTCAAACTTCTCAAATATCCTAAGTACCATCAGCTGTGGAGAATAAGAGGGGACAGGGCGGAGGATTAGAATTATTTAAAAAAAAAGACATGCAATACATCATCAAAATCGTAGTATCAGCACTCATTATTACTGGGGTATCCGAGCTTGGTAAAAAATTTACACCAGTAGCAGCAGTGTTAGCTTCGCTTCCACTTGTATCTATTCTGGCCATCATTTGGCTATACAGCGAAACAAAAAATGTACAAAAAGTTATTGACCTATCGACCAGTATTTTTTGGGTAGTACTCCCTTCTTTAATTTTCTTTTTAGCACTGCCCCTACTCCTGAAAAACGGCATCAAGTTTACTCCAGCAATGATTATCTCGGTAATTACCATGTTCATCGCATATAGTATATATATCGTTGTACTTGCGAAATTTGGCATTAAAATTTAAATATCTTTTCATACCATGGAAAAACCTGAAAACTATCCAGAAGAAGATCACGGGAAAGAAGATAAAGGACTGTCCAGAAGAGATCTTTTAAAAATGGCAGGTCTTACTTTTGCTGGTGTCGCTTCGGGAATAATACCTACTGAGGTACAAGCTAAACCAAACGAACAAAATAGAATCAAAAGTTCCAGGTTAGAAATAGCAGCAGATAACAATATGCATAAAGGATTTGCTCGATACAAAGTTCATGTAACATTGGAAAATGGGCAAGAGAAACTAATTGGGAGTTTTTTTAACATGGAAGATGGCCATGCAAAGGCAGATCTTGTTTCAAACAAAAAATATCCTCAATTTTTCGATGGCAATGGTCGGCCCAATTTTCAAGATATAAGCAAAAAACATGAACATACCGCGCTCATTGTTGCCGGTGCCTTTCTATCAACAACAGGGCACCATCAAATAAAGGGTGTTGCACTAGAGCATGGGGAAATGGTTGGTGAGGACACTCCAGCCGGAGAATTTAACGGCCTACTGGTAATGAAAAATGGAGTACCTGAAATTCAATATTTGAACCAAATCCCTAATGTAAATACTTATCTAGCTCAAGCAAAAAAGGAAGGTTGGTCACTTTTTCAACAGGCGTCATTTATTCGACCTGGTGGTAAATTTCAATCCTCCAATCCAAATAAATATGAACTTAGATTTTTCGTAGAAGGGGAGGGCAAAAAAGGAGTGATAAACTTCTCTCAAGATATGACATACAAAGAAGCTCTGGAGGTGATGCAAAAAATGGCTAATTTTAGGATCGAAAAAGCAATTTGCCTTGATACTGGTATCGCCTCTGAAGGATATTTTTATGACAAGAACGGAAAAGGCTACTTAATGGTGGATGAAGACTTCGGAAAAGGTCATGGCTGTACAAATATGTTAGTTCTATACAGCGATAAATAATGAGGCATTTCGGACGTCAAGCACGTATCCTATACTGTTGTCCAAAACTGATGACACTTTTTATCCATTTAATCTAGTATAGTACATTTTTTCTCGCTATGCTTCCGATATGGATAAAGATCGTTCGATTATATTGTTTAATCAAAAGCATGTTCGCCGGCATTGGGATGCGGAAAAAGAGCTTTGGTATTTTTCGGTTATCGATGTTATAGGCATATTGACTGACAGTGCTGACCCTAGAAATTATTGGAAAGTTCTAAAAAATCGTTTAAAGGGCGAAGGAAGTGAGTTGGTTACAAAATGTAACCAACTGAAATTATTAGCTTCAGATGGCAAAAAATACGCCACAGACTGCTTAACAACCGAAAACATATTACGCCTTATTCAGTCAGTCCCTTCTCCGAAGGCGGAACCTCTTAAAGTATGGCTTGCCAGCGTTGGTTATGAGCGAATTGAGGAAATGGAAGATCCTGAGCTCAGCATTGACCGTGCCATGAGGATGTATGAGCAGAAAGGATATCCAAAAGAGTGGATTAATCAGCGATTAAAGACTATTGAAGTACGAAAAGATCTAACGAATGAATGGCAAACGAGAGGCGTGAAGGAAGGTTTGGAATATGCCATTCTGACGGATGAGATTACCAAAGCGTGGGCTGGCAAAACCGTTCGCGAATACAAGGACTACAAAAATCTCAAAAAGGAAAGTCTTCGGGACAATATGACGAATTTGGAGCTCGTACTTAATATGCTGGCCGAGGCCACAACAACTGAAATTTCCAAAATTAAAAAGCCAAAAACATTTCCACAAAATAAATCAGTCGCGAGACAAGGTGGTATTATTGCGGGCAATACTCGGAAGGCTATTGAGAAGGAAACCGGGAAGACAATAATTATTCCCGAAAGAATAATAAAGAAACTTTGATACATAATTTCATGAAATTATCCGACAAACAACGGGATAGGCTTTGGGGAGAGAATGGGCCACATTCTCGAGCTCGATTGGTATTTGAGAGTAAAATTTTTGATGATGAGATATCGGAAAATATTCTTCTTATTGAGGTATCCATCAATCCTTTTACGCGTGAAATTATTGAAAAAGCCAAACTTTATTTTAAATATGATCCAGGAGTACAGGAGCTTATTGAAAATTCATATTATCAAGGTGACGACAAGGGATACGTTGCCATGATCTGTTTCGGAGAATGTGATGACGAATTAGTACTAAAAAAAGCCCAAGAATATATGCTGTCTATTCAGAAAGCTCTCATTCGCATGCATGAATACGTAATAGATATCTTAAAAATAGAGTGATGGATTTGAAAAAATTAGAGTTAATGGTGTTTTTTCTGTGGCCGCTCAAAGCTGAGCAGTGCATCAATTATTTTCATCTTTCTTAGTCGTGTGACACCTCGATGGATGGATACTTTTTCTTTCAAAATGGAAAAATATCCATCAAGAATATTCGTCGTATTTGGAATAGAAAGTTCCGGATGATCGTAAAAAGTAAACAGATATGGAAGATTCGTTTGTAGGCTTCTATAAGCGCTTCTAAGCTTTCGATGGCGATACTTATTTCTCTTCTTTTCTGGGTCATATATCTTCTCTTGGAGAAAATAATTCCACGTGGAATGCCACTGTTCAAGCCAGAAGCAAAAACTCTCTTTATCGGTTTCTGTAAGCAAAAGGACGAGGTTTCTTAATGCTTTTCCAGCCTCAAGTTTTGGATGACGCGTGATGTATTTTGTGATGTTTTGTATTTGATGGAACTGACACATCTGCATAGGAATGCCCGGAAAGGCCTTAAATAGGCCACGTCGTCCGTCACAGACGATGCCACGAACTATCCATCCTTGTTGCTCGAGATATTTCACTCCGGAGACGTATTCTGCGATGGTCTCATAAGGGAGAAATTTCCAATAAAGATTGATTCTTCGCAGAGCACAGCGGAAAACCATCACTCCAAAACCACGGCCAAAGTAGGTCGTGTCCATCACGAAAATTGTTTTTCCGGGTGTGAGTTGTGGTATTTTAACCGAGCAATGATCAAGTTTTTTCTTGATCCACCAGAGGCTTTTCTTCATTTCCTGAGCCAGATCTTGGTATGTCTGTCTTTTTAAGACATATCGATTCCAAAGATTTTTCTTTTGTTTTTCTCGACTTTTATTCTAAAAAATATGCTTACATTTTTTACACTCGTAACTTTGTTTTCCGTTCCTTTGACCGTCCTTTTTTGTCTCCAAAGATTTACATACGGGACATTTTTTTTATCATAACATTATAAAAAATGGGATATTTTGCTCTTACTATAGAGCAAAAGTAGCTGTTTTAGCCACAGAGATTCCGCTATTAACTCATAATTTCTATAATATTTTTAGAATTGGAATAACAAAATTCTACCAAGCCAGAGGGGCTATTTCACTTTCAGCTTCAAATTAAAAAAATAACCCCGAAGTATATTGACAAATTACACAAAAAATGTTATATATAATACATGCTACAAAGCACACCAAGTCGTGGCCCGAACAAAAAAACTCCAAATCGTGACACGCTGGTTCAAGTTAAAGATGCAAGACTAATACATGAACAATCTGAAGACACAGCAGCAAACTCACCGAATACAAGAATAGGAAGAATTGGAAAGTGGGCAAGAAATGCTTTGCTTTTGATTGTACCAACGCTGATAGGTTATCATGCCACTCGCAAAGATATAGAAGATATACCCTTTCCTCATGATGGAGAAGAATTCAAATTAAATGACCTTACGCTTGAAGAAAAAGTGGCTCAACTCATGCATAGTTCAATGTACGGCTCTCGTAACGCCGATCGAGCTGATAGAATTATAAATCGTGACATCATAGGAAATAAAAAAATTCCACTGCCGGAAGATTTCACTGACTGGCTTACGGATTGGCTAAAGTCCGATACAGTTACCGGAGGTATTCACATATTTCGATCAGATGCGCGAAGCCTGAAAGAAGCCAGAAAAACGGCAATAGAGCAACTCTCAAAAGGGAAAATTCCACCGTTCATCTCGATGGATATAGTAGGCGGTTACACGCGGCATTTAGGGATAACTCGGGATCAGGCCGAGAAATTTGGAGTACCCGCCGAATTCATAGAGCTCGCAAAACAGCACAATATCGAGCTACCAACACAAGAAGATTTGGGAATTGCATTTGAAAAATGCAAAACAAACAAAGAAAGGTACGAATTTCGAAAAAAAATGATGGAATATGGAGCAGCTATAGCGAAAGTCTGCAAAGCAGTTGGGATAAATATTAATTTTTCACCGGTTATGGATCTGGTGGCCGACAAAGACGCGGACAGCTTTGCCGCAAAAAATGATGAAACGTACGGTAACAAAATACACACCATCATGTCACTCTCATTTTTCTTTATAAAAGGCTTTCAGGAAGAGCAAGAAATCACACGGACATTGATAGTACCGAAGCATTTCGTGGGGACGGGAAAGATGGCAATCAATCCACATGAAGACAAGGAGCAAGCAGTAACAAATATGGGCGGAAGAGATGGGAGCGTGCTTCCGTTTGCAAATGCGATCGAAGGAAAATTATTTAATTCAGCGGTTCATCCGCAGGCCTATCCATTTGATGCAGCATTGAGACGAATACTTCTCGATATTGAATATTGGGACAATATCGTCAGCATACGGAAACAAGATGAAAATCAATCAAATAAGATAGAGGAAGCAGAAGAAGCACTAGCGGACTGCCATTCGAAACTCAAAAAACTTCTCGAAAAGAACAACATAGATCCGGAAGTGTTTTCATTAAGGTTTTTCAGAACAGACAAAGTCAAAGGCATGATGGTGGGACATGCTCAAAATTTTATGAACCCCGAAACACCGGGAACACTCGACAAAGGAATGATCACAACTCGCCTTCAAGAAAATTTAGGGTTTCATGGTATTACTTTTACAGACGATCTCAAAATGGGAGCGGTTACTCACTACGAAAGAAAAAAGGGCGGAAACGGTAACAGTGGGGAACTTTTTGTACGTGCACTGACGGCCGGCGTAACTATACCGATGATGCTGCATAACAAAAATGCGCTGCCGGAAATTGTAGCAAGAGTAAAACAAGCGATTGATACAAACGAAGATATTGATGCTGATGGGAAACCCGACATTACAACAGCTGGAATTGATGATCGAGTACAAAGAATACTGGACGCAAAAGTAAGTCTTGGGCTTTTATCGCAAAAAATAAGAGTAAATCCGATAACGGGAGAAAAAGAAATTATATATGTAAATACGGCAAAAAAAGCACGTGATGCAATAATGAATACAGAATTACAATAAAAATTATGAACTTCCTTCGAAAATCAGCAGCGGCACTCGCACTCATGACCGGCCTCGCATCGGACATCCCAAAACCGATTCCACAGCCGACGCAACATCATTTAATTGAACAGCAAGGAGCAGAAGTTCGAAATCAATTATCGCTACGAGCCTTTGCATTCCATGATAGAAAGACTGAAGCAGTTGGAGCGGTAGAATGGCCTTCATCAGTGCCAAATCCTCTATCGTCAATACAACCTACATTCGACGATGGTCCTCATAGAAATGATAGATTGATAGCGGCAAAACTGAAAGAACTCCCGTTTAAAAAGGCAATTTTTTATTATGTTGGAGAAAACTTTTTCAAAATTGGTGCAGCACATGATGCAAATGAGCTACTAGAAAATGAAGATAAAATAAAGGAAATTCTCGACCCTGACAAGTGTGCAATCGCAAAAGAAATGCTTGAGAACGGATATGAAATTGGTTTTCACGGCATGACACATGCAAAACCGGAAAGTTCCAAGCACATGCAATCGCAAGACGAAGAAGCATTTGAGAAAGATCTGAAATTATTTGAAAAAATAATTCAAATGGCAACGGGAAAACAAGATTTTCATGTAAAGCATATTCGGCCACCATTCGGAGCCGGAACATCAAATATAATAGAGTCCTCCTTCATGAAATATGCAAAAAAACACAATATAGAAGCAAGAACATGGAGTACGGCGTCATTTGATTGGGATATAAAAGAGGCACGGAGTGAACGTATGCTTGCAGATGCACTACAAGCAGTTATGGAAGGAAAATCACCCGATATTCTTTTCCATTCTCAGCATCAGGACGGCACAACACTTGGGAATTTCGGTCAGATGTGTGAAGAATTTACAAGAATCATTCTTGGATTACAAAGCCCGGAGAGAGAATCGGAAAAAGCACAATACAAGAGGATTATCGAAGCGATTCTAAACAAAATAACAATACCGGATAATATCGAACTGCAAAATTCTCGTTTCAGAATAGGATCGCCGGGACAAATCGCCATAGACTCCGCGTACAATACCGATCTCTCGGTACAGTTCATGGGTGCGGTACAGCTAGCCATTCGCAAGGCACAACAAGAAAAGAAAAAATCGCCAATCAAGGTGGATGGGTATATATCATCATCAACGGCTCGGGCCATAGAATCTCTCTATCCGGAAGATATAAAAGATAAAACCGTTCAGCAAATTGCCCATGTACTACGTGATCCGGCAGCTCTCATCAACTCGAATATTGGAAGGGAATTAGCTGGATCCACGAAGGACGAAAATGAGCAAGCCAACTTACTATTTCCAACACGAAGCGAGCTATCATCAAAAGAAATAAGCTTCGCCAATCGAGGCATACAGGTGCAAGTCATAGCATCCGATATCGTGCATCATGGAGGAGTAGATGAATTATTTCTCTCAAGTTATGATTTTAATGGTCTTCACATTGATCAAGATCACATTCCGCTCTATATCAAGATGTATAAATTTCTACGAAAAAGCGGACTTGATGATCACACGTCGGCAAGAGTAGTCGCAACGGCAATACTTGAAAGTGGTGTAAAAAACTCACTCGATGATATAGGAATAGGAAAAGCACAAGCAGAAGCCATAGGGAACTGGATGTATAAAAAAACAAAAGGTACCTCGATATCCACATGGATCAGGCCGTTAGCTCCAAAAAAAATAGGGGATACGCTACAGCTCGGTCCAAAATCAGTAGGACCGGGTCAAGTTCCGTTGAGCTTCATGTGGGCGATGTGTGAACTCATTACGCAAAGAGAACTTTCGCGTGAACAAATTGAGATCATTCTGGAAACGCCCCAAGGAGCTGCCCTAGGGATTTATCTGAGAATGAGGCAAGATGAAGTAGCATTGACAAATTAAGAAATATAGGTTACACTAAAAAAGTACAAAATAAATAAATTACATATGGCATTCGCACAACCAGACGATATTAGACTTAAAGACGGTTCACCTGCATATCACGCCCTATTATCAGTTGGGGGAGATGGAATTGTAGATAAAAAAGCAAACCAAACTGCGCAAATAAATTTTGCAAACGCAATGGAAAAAGATAGAGATTCTGTGTTGAAACTTCAGGGCGCGACTGAAGATGAAGCAAGAAGGGTATTGCAAGAAATTTTGGCATAAAAAAAGAGCTAATAACCTCTCACTACTCCCTCCACCCTCAAGTCCTCCCCAAACATCTTCCACTCAACATTTTTCAGTTCAACGACCTTATTGAAATCCACCGGATTTTCCCCATCAAAAGAAGTCAAAGAATCCTCACCGCCCAATAATTTTGGAGCGATAAATTGAATGTATTTATCGACTAACTTTTCATTCAAAAAGCTCGTCATCACAGTAGAACCGGCCTCAATCAATAACAAATAAACTTCTCGCGCAAATAAATCCTTCATTACGGACAAGAGCTCAATAGAATCACCCATAATCACGACCTCAATACCCTTCGATGCAAGAGTCTGGATGCGGTTTTTTGGAGCTTGAGGTGTAGTATAGACAATACAGTTCTCGTCACGGAACATCAAAGAGTCGGCAGGGGTAGAGAGTGAGCTATCGAGTAATATTCGCAAAGGATCAATTCCTTTTGTATGTCTGACGCCCAAATGGGGATTGTCGGTGATGGCGGTGCCAGAGCCGGTCAGTATGGCGTCGACGTTAGCACGTAGGTGGTGAACCTCCTTCAAGGAAGCATCTGATGTGATTCCGCGAGACACGCCATTTGCCGTGGCAATTTTGCCATCGAGTGTTGTTGCCACTTTCAGGATGACATAGGGAAGTTTTTTACTAATCCATTTCAGATAGGGTTGGAGAAGCAGTCTTGATCTATCTTGAAGAAGTCCACGAGAAAAGGTGATACTATTTTTTTTAAGTAATTTCTCGCCTTCATGTTTCGTATCATGCGGATCATCTGTAGCGGAAATAACGTGTTTAATTCCTGAATGAATAAGTGCCTCTGTACACTTCCCGGTTTTTCCAACATGGTTACACGGATCCAGCGTCACATAGACGGTCGCGCCTTTAGGGCTCACCTTGCAGCTTTTCAGCGCGTTTACTTCTGCGTGCGCAGAACCGCATTTCTGATGATATCCCTTTCCAATAATTTTTCCATTTTTCACAATAACACATCCCACCACTGGATTAGGCTGAGTCTTACCAAATCCTTTTGCCGCAAGAGAAAGGGCAAGTTCCATATATACAATATCGGACTTGGTGAATTTCATTCGAGAGAAAATAAATTATAATTCCGTGAGGGTGTGTCCTAGCTTTTCCTTTTTGGTATGTAAATATTTAGCATTGGTCGCATTAGAGGGAATTTGGATAGGTACGGTACTGGAAACACTCATGCCGTGCTCTTCGAGCCCGGCAACCTTCCGTGGATTATTTGTAAGCAACGCCACGGATTGCACGCCCAAATCCTTCAGTATTTGCGCCGCAACACGGTACTCACGCAAATCATCGGCAAACCCAAGCATCGCATTCGCCTCCACGGTATCGTATCCCTTGTCCTGCAATACGTACGTCTTCAATTTATTTACCAATCCAATACCACGTCCCTCATGCCTCAAATACAACACAATACCCGCCTCCGCCTCACCTACTACCTTCATCGCGGCACTCAGCTGATCGCCACAATCGCATCTTAACGAGCCAAAAACATCGCCGGTCATACACTCAGAATGTACACGTACCAATACATTTTTCTTCCCACAAACATCACCCTTCACAAGAGCTACATGCTCATGCCAACTGAATATATCCGTATAGACGCTCATCTGGAACTCGCCATATTTCGTCGGAAGGTGAGCCTCAACCTTCTTTTCGATCAGAATCTCGCGCGAACTACGATACTCAATCAGATCAGCAATAGAGATCATTACCAAACTATGTCTCTTTGCAAATTCATCCAACTCCTCCCCACGAGCCATTTCTCCATTATCCAAAATAATCTCACAAATAACCCCCGCAGGTTGGAATCCTGCCAATACCGCCAAATCACAGGCAGACTCCGTATGTCCTGGACGTATAAAAACACCACCATCCTTACTGATCAGAGGGAAAACATGACCCGGTTTCACAAACGATTCTGAACTCGCCGAAGGATCAACCATTTTTCGAATCGTATATGCCCTATCAGCAGGGGAGATTCCCGTCGTAATCCCATCAGAAGCATCTACCGATACGGTAAAGTTACATCCTTTCGGCTCTCTCGGTTCACTTACCATCGGCTCAAAACCAAGCCGCCGAGCAAGCGCAGCAGACAAAGGAGTGCAAATTAATCCACTTCCGAACTTGGCCATGAAGGTAATAGCTTCAGCAGTGACCATCTCAGCCGCCATAATCAGATCGCCCTCGTTCTCACGGTGTTCATCATCAACAACAACCACCATTCGGCCGGCACGAACCTCCTCTATAGCACGATCTATAGTGGCAAAACGACTCATAAAATCAAATTAAGAAACGAAAACTATATGGAGTATCGAGTAAATCGAACAACCTGGATATTTTCACCCATCTTAAGTCCCATATCCGTAAGAAGCTGACCAACAGTCATATCGGGATTTTTTACAAATGGCTGGGTCATGAGAGCAGCCTCCTCTCGGAACTTCTTCTCTTTTCCCTCCATAATTTTAACCTGGATTGCCTCCGGTTTACCCTCAGCTGCCAACTGAACCTTCCAGATTTCTCGCTCCTTCTCGAGAAGCTCATTCGAAACCTCCTCAGGTTTGATGTACAAAGGATTAGTAGCAGCAATATGCATCGCAATATCATGAACAAACTCAACAAACTCGGCATTTCGAGCTACAAAATCCGTCTCACAGCCGATATGGACCATCACACCAAGATGCAAATTTCCATGAACATAGGTAGAAATAATGCCCTGGGATGCACTACGATCGCTTCTTTCTACAGCCTTTGTCTCGCCACGCTTGCGAAGCAATTCAATAGCTTTTTCAATACTACCATCAGCCTCCTCCAAAACCTTCTTGCAGGTCATAGTAGAAACACCAGTAAGTTCACGCAACTCTTTAATTAATTCTAAGGTAACTGCCATGGTAGTAAAAAATTAGGAAAATAAATGATTTAATGACGGGGAAAAGCCTCTCCTGTGAGATGTTTATAAACTGACTCAGCAGGTACGAGAGGGGAAATCGTTCGCAAACCAGGAAAGGCAGGCTTCATGCCGTGAAAAGCTCCATTACCAATTTTAATCGAATAAAAAAGCAATACGAGCCAGAAAAGTAAACCTGGTATGAGGAACATCCAGACAAAAATAAGAGAGAAGAACCAAACCATAAAGACAGAGAAACCCTGTTTAATATGATACATAGCGAAATCGCTATGTGGATACCACAACAAGAGCAAGATGCACGGTACTACGGCCGCGAACGGAACATAGCAAAGTGCCGCGAGTGTTCTGACTTTTTGTTCTCCTGACATAATTAGGCCTTCTTAGGTTTTTTACCGGCAAGAATAGCGTCTGCAACGTTCGAGCTGAAGAATTGAAGTGAACGAAGAGCATCATCATTACCAGGAATAACGTAGGTTATACCATCTGGATTACCGTTCGAATCGACAACTCCAATAACCGGAATCTTCATGCGGTTAGCCTCATTAATGGCTAGCCTATCACGAACAACGTCAACGACGAACAATGCATCCGGAATACGAACCATGTCGCTCACACCTCCCAAGGAAGACTCGAGCTTATCGATAATCTTCTTAAAAGAAGAGGCTTCTTTCTTCGTATATTTTTCAAAATTATTGAGTTTGTATTCAGATTTAAGATCCTGAAGATATCGGATTCTTCGTGAAAGTGTGCCGTAATTTGTAAGTAATCCCGGGATCCACTTGCTGGTAACAAAAGGCATATTCGCTCGCTTTGCCTCATCAGAAACAATCTTAGTAGCCTGTGGCTTCGTGCCGACAAACAAGATAACACGTCCATCTTCAGACAAACGCTTGAGGAAGCCAAGAGCCAACTCAAAATTCTGAGCAGTCTTCTGGAGGTCAAAAACGTGAACACCACCTTTTTCTCCATAAATATACTTACGCATTTTTGGATTCCACTTATAGGTCTTATGACCAAAGTGAACAGCAGCATCAAAAAGCTCCTGAGCGGAAATAGAGATAGGGGACGGTAACGACTGAACTGCGGGAACGGGGGTAACTGGAGCCATATATTCCTTGGGGTTAAACGCTGCGGGCCCTTTAACTCCCCTAAAGGCTCCGTAGTGGAGAGGAATAGAGAATGAAAGCCGACAACTGGTATATAAAGTGCTTTAGAAGCCAAAGCCACGCTCTAGCAAGAGTGTCCCTTGGGGGCGAAAGCCAACAAAATCTACAGAATATCCCCCTACTTTGCAAGCTTGAAATAGATACCAGGAAATCAGCTTCAAAATTGTAAAGTGCCATTTGACCTAAAGCCAGAAATCTGATATAATAGAACAAATTAAAAACAAACATGGAAAAAGAAAAAGCACCCACTGAACCAATGCGAATTTCGATACTTCTCCCTACAAATGCCTACTTCATGTCCGGCATCCGAGATTTTACGATGACATTTATCAAAAATGCCACCAGCTTCTCCGAGCAGTGGGCCTACCGCTTCCAGTCCATCGTCGATGAACTCTGCAACAACGCCATAGAGTACGGATCGTCTCCAGGCCAAGACATCAAATTAACACTTACATATACTCCCGAAGAATCTCTCTCAATTTGTGTCGAGGACACGGGAACCGGAAACAAAAAAATAAGTGCCGAAAATTTGCAAAAACTCATAGACGAACGAAGAAAACCAGGATACGTAAACACGGGAATCAGAGGAAGAGGACTCGCGAATATCATCGTAAACTGGTCAGACGGAGTCATATTCGAAGATCTCTCAGGTGGAGGACTCAAAGTCACCGCAATGAAAAATCTAGACAAGATACAGGACCAAATCACTCAAGATAAAGCCAAAAAAATCAGTGCACCGGGACATCTCGTTCTTACGGAATAATAAATATATACAAACCCTTAATACTCCTTAATCACCATTCCATGACAGAAGCAAGCATGCTCATCGAAGACGTCGCAAGCACGGACGCATCAAAAATCATGAAACAAGTTCTATTCTCAGGACAGCTCGACGAGAGCAATATTGATGAAAAGGCTCAGGCAATATATCAACTCATCACCCAATTTCCAAAAGGGCTGAATCTTGTCTTTGATTTCGAGAAGTTGGAATATATGAACAGTAAATCAATCGGCTATCTTACCGACTGGTATGGAAAAGTTACGGAAGGTGGCGGCCATCTCGTCATTATCAAGGCAAAACCAAACATAGTAGATATTCTCAGTGTCATCGGTCTCACACAGCTAATCCCCATGTTCGGCTCCGTCGATGAAGCAAAGTTCTCACTACTTAGCGCGGCACCGGCCGTAACACCAGCCCAATCACAACCAATTATATCAACTAACACAACCCAAACCATGCCAGTCACTCCAGAAGTCCCCGCAGTAGTTCCTGCCCCAACAGTCGCACCCGAAGCACCTGTAGCAACACCCGCTCCTACTCCAGCTCCCGAACCAACACCAACTCCGGAACCTGTAGCAACACCGGAAGTAGTAGTACCTGTAGTAATGCCACCTGTCGTAGAAACTCCAGTCGTTGCTCCTGTAGTAGAAGTCCCCGCAGTAGTTCCTGCCCCAACAGTCGCACCCGAAGCACCTGTAGCAACACCCGCTCCTACTCCAGCTCCCGAACCAACACCAACTCCGGAACCTGCACCAGTAGTGGCACCAGAAATTACCATCGCACCGGAAACAGTTCCTGGGACACCAGAAGTTCCACCCGTAGCACCAACCGTAAATTTGGTTCAATAAACAAAACATAGGTAATGGCGTTACTTTCTCGACTCAGCCTCATACCGGGATATATTTGGAATAAATTTTTCGTGGAATCACCGGAAGCGGTAAAACAGTGCTTCGTCACGGGCACAAAAATTTCAAATGACCTGACGCAGTTGTTCTCCAAGAACGGGATGATAGTAATTTTCATTACGCTCATTCCAACGCTGATCTGGATATATTTTCTCTTTTCTGACAGTAAAAAAAGAAAAAGTGTCATAACATTCATCTTCGTCGGTGGAATAATGACCGTCATTCCGCTTCTGCTGATGCAAAAATTATTTGCATCATTTCCATGTACGAACTTCCTAGAGATGATTCCGGACAAGATCCCGAGTATTGCGGTAGCCTCCGTAATAATTACATTTATTCTCGCGGGACTTGAGGAAATATTTAAACAATTATTTCTCAGATATATAGATGAAAAATACCTTCTCGTGACAACCGTAAATGACTCAGTAAAGTTCGCCATGATCGCCGCTCTTGGCTTCTCCTTCATGGAAAATATTTATCCATATTTCTTCAGAGCTATAAGCGGCGGACTGAACAAAGACTTTATAAGTATGTTCTTCATTCGAAGTCTCTTCACCTCAGCCATGCATATTACTGTGTCGGGAATATTCGGCTACCACTATGGAGTGAGCAAGTTCGCTATCGACTTCCGCGAACAATCAAATTGGGAAGGCAACAAACTTTATTTCGCTAAATTCCTCAACAAGTATTTTGGCGTAGCGCAGAGCAAAGCCTACAAAGAACAAAGAATTTTTTATGGGCTTCTCGTAGCTATGGGCATACATGGAGTCTTCAACTCTCTCGTAGGATTTGGGCTTGTGGCACCGGCTCTCATATTGGTTCTGGCAAGTTTTGGCTACCTAATGCTTCTCCTGAAAAGAAAAGCCGGAAACCTCATACTCACCAACGACATAAGCAACGGCCCATCGATCATGACAAAGAAAGACGAAGATGTTATAACCGAACTCGCAGGCATGTGGTTCAATGAAAAAAGATATGTCGATGTTATCCATATCTGCGAACGTCTACTGGAGCACGATCCAAATAATAACGTCATCAAGCTCTTCCGAGAAAAAGCTATAGATCAGCTAGAGGGGAACGATCCTTATAAACAAGCCCTTTCCACCATACTCAGCTCTAATCAAGGAGCTACCGATACCAGTCAAATTTCGCACTGGATTGAGTTACAAAAAAACAAAGGAAAAGGAGTTCCTGAAAATTTTCAAAACACTCTGGAATTCAAAAAATTCCTGGAGGAAGAACGTGCAAAGAAAGAAAAAGCAGAGTCCTTCAAGCTTGATTTAGGCTGATTGAAAGCCTAAGATGTGAACAATGACGCTACAACATCTCAAGATAGCAATCGTGTGCGACTGGCTGACCGTAAACGGCGGCGCAGAAAAAGTAATCCTCGCCATGCACGAGCTATTTCCATTAGCACCAATATTTACCTCGCTCTATAATCCGCAGAAAGTGAAAGGTTTTGAAAATGCAAAAGTATACTCCTCATTTCTTCAAAAAATTCCTTTCGCCAAGAATCACCATCAATTTTTTCTTCCGCTCATGCCACTTGCGTTTGAATCAATGAACTTAGATGAGTTCGATATCGTTATATCCAGTTCTCATAGCTGCGCTAAAGGAATAATCACCAAACCAAAAACACTTCATATTTGCTACTGTCACACGCCTATGCGCTATGCATGGGACAATCACAATGAGTATATCTCACAGTACAAAATGAATTTTTTAGCAAAAAAAATTGGAAACAGAATGATGCATCACTTGAGAATATGGGACAGATTAGCCGCAGAAAGAGTGGATGCTTATTGCACAAATTCACATTTCGTTCAAAAACGTATTCAAAAATATTATCGAAAAACATCAGACGTTATTCATCCACCTGTAGATTTCGAACGATTTAACATTGAAAAAGGGGAGAAAAACTACTATCTCGCGATAGGAAGACTCACGCCATACAAGAAATTTGCAACCATCGTTGAGGCCTTCAACATCCTCGAAAAACCACTTGTCATTGTCGGAACCGGCGTAGAGGAAAAATATTTAAAATCAAAGGCGATAGCGAAGCATCCCTCAGGGGGGAAAAATATTATCTTTCTCGGTCACGCCTCTGACGCAGATCTTCCCACAATATATGCCAACGCCAAAGCGCTTATCTTCCCACAGGTAGAGGACTTCGGTATCACGCCGCTGGAGAGCATGGCCAGCGGACGACCTGTAATCGCCTACAAAGAAGGAGGCGCCCTCGAAACAGTCAAGGAGGGGATTACCGGCATATTTTTCAAAGAGCAGACGGCTGTAGGAATAATTGCGGCCGTTCATGAGTTTGAACGAAATTACAAAGATTTCTCTCCGGAGAGAATAAGAGAACACGCCAAGAAATTTTCGCTCACATCATTTAAATCTAAATTTCTCAACTATGTTGAGGATATGTGGACACAACATCAGAAAAAATTAGCAGACTAAGCAATTTTCCTTCTCGGCTTTGCAAAGAAATCATTCACGAATATCGAAATAATAGTTGCGACCGGAACAGAGAGAACGGCTCCCAAAATACCCAAAAATCGATGTCCAACCAAAAGGGCGAAAAGAATGACAAGCGGATTCAAACCGACAATTTTTTTCATAACGACAGGGAGAAGAACGTGTCCCTCAAATTGCTGAATTACAAAATAGAGAACCGTTACGAGAAGAATACTCAAACCTGATTGATTGAGAACAATTGGCACCGCCATCGCCCAAGCAAGAACCGGTCCAATAACAGGAATAAGTTCCAGAAAACCGGCAATTATAGCCAATACTGCCGCATAATGAATACCAAGGATAGTGAGCCCAATATAGACGAGCACTCCCATGGAAAGCATCACAATGAGCATGCCTCGCACCCAGAAGCCAATCTTCTTTTGAACCAAAAGGATCTTACGATCAAGATACGCCTCATGCTTCACAGGGATAAAAGCAAAGATAAACGTATCCACCGCATTTCGTTCGACAACCATAAAAAAAGCAAGAACAAGCACTAGGACCGTGTTGAGAAAGCCATAGGAAACAATCTTTATTACCTCCCAGATATTACCTCCGATAGTGAAGAGTTGATCAGCAACCAGCTTGAGAGAGTTTTCTACCTGACCCGCCAGATCACTTACATTAGCACTCTTGAGAAACTGCTCAACATACGGCTGAAAACGAGCGGAAATAGGAAGTGAATTCTTACCCTCGGCAAGATTCTTCAAATAATGACCCAAGCTCACCGCCAGCTCGGAAACTTGCTGCGCGAGAATAGGAAGTATATAAGAAACAATAAATCCAAGAACAAAAATAGATACAAGATAAAGAACAATAACAGAAACACCTCGCGGAATTTTCCATGTATTATTAAGGGTATCGACAGTAGGCTCTAGTGCCGCGGCTAACAAGAAAGCCACAAAAAAGACGACAAGGATGTCCGAAATAGCATTAATCAAATAGGCCAATGTCAGAAGTCCCAAAATTATAAGCGTAGCCTTCGCTACAGAAGGGCCGGAAATACGAAGAGTAAGTTCCTGCGTCGCAGGTTCATGCGCCACCTCACTACGTTCAATAGGATGCGCAAAAGCAGGTTGCTTGCTAGCCTCAGCGACACTATCTCTTAAATTCTTTACAATGACACGTGTCTTTCTGAATAAATCATTTAATTTCACGGGAATGGGTATAAAAAATAAAAGAATACTTAAGCAGTCACGAACAGCAATATCAAATTAACAATGGTATAAGCCAAAAGACAGAGTACAAGTCCACCTAACGCATAGAGAATTGTTTTTTTGCCCTTCTCCTTGTCCTCAGTGTAACTTCCAATAATCATATGATATCCACCAATAATAATGAAAAGCACGGAAAGAAGACCTGCAAGCAATAATCCAAAATCAATAACTCTCACGAGATAATAAGGAATAAGCCACATATCAATTCGTCCGGTTTTAATTCCACACGAAAGAGCCGTACCTCGAGCACTAATAGAAAAACTACTCAATTTAGTTTTGTCAGTAACTACTTTTCCCTTTGCATCCAAAAATGAAATTTTCTTAGTAGTGTCATTTCCCTTGATTGTTATATCGCCGGAAACTTCCTTCCGCAATTCCGGTCTTTTAAGAAACCGAATACAATCAATGCTATAACCATCAGGTATACCCGTTGCCGCATCCGAGGGAAGTAAACTCGTTGGCTGTTGAGTAGTATCCTGGACCTGAGCAGGAGTTTCCTGGGCTAAAACAAGGGATGGAACGGTGGTAGAAGCCAATATAATTCCGACAAACAAAGCTAAAAGATTCTTTTTCATAGGCACATCATAACAAAGAGTAGCCAAAATGGCAAAAAAGAGGCAAAATGGCACGGAACAAGGAAAGTACCTCACATAATGTCACTGTATATGAAGCCAATTATTGCCATCATCGGAAAACCAAATGTAGGAAAATCTACGCTCTTTAATAGAATGATAGGGAAGAAAGTTGCCATTACTTCCGACATAGCCGGAACAACTCGTGATCGTATTTATCAGTCATGCGAAATTGGAAACATGGAAGCGATACTTGTGGATACAGGTGGACTTCAATATGGTAAAAAAGTAAGTATCGAAGGAGATGTCTATGCACAAACACTTCTCGCCATTCAAGAAGCAAATTTCATTATGTTCATCGTGGATGGATCACTTCCCCCTACCATCGAAGATCAGCACGTTATCAGAACCATTCTTAAGGCAAAAAAACCATATATATGTGTTGCCAACAAAACAGATAGGAAGAGTCACGAGATCGAAATAGGGGAGTATTACCGCATGGGTGTGGAGAATATCTGTCCTATATCAGCAAATCACGGCGCGGGTATAGACGAAATGGAGACCCTCATCGAGAAAATGCTCAAAAAGATAGGATTTAAGAAAGAAGGAAAAGTTAAAGTGAGCAAAGTCGCAGAAGGAACGATTACCATCGCCATTCTCGGACGTCCAAACGTAGGAAAATCATCCCTCCTCAACAAACTCATCGGTCAGGACAAGATGATAGTTTCCGATATTTCAGGTACTACGCGCGACACGGTAGATACCGAGATTGAATGGAATGATCAGAAGTTCCTCCTGAAGGACACAGCCGGCATACGTAAGAGAGGAAAAATCGGAAGAGAGTTAGAGTTCTGGAGCGTACTTCGTGGAATCAAGGCACTGGAAGAATCAGAAATCGCCATCCTCGTCATAGACGCATCCGAGGGCATAGTAAGCCAGGATTCACACATCGCCGGATATATCAAAGATGAGAAAAAGGGCCTAATTATTCTTCTCAATAAAATTGATAAACTTTCCGCAGAAGCTGCCGATGAATTAACGCACAAACTTCAGCACAAATTCGAATTCCTCCCATGGAGTCCCATTATTATGACCTCCGCTCTCACGGGAAAAAACATTACGAAAATTTTCGACCTTGCAGTCAAAATTCACAAAGAACGAAACAAAGATATTGATCAAAGTGAGCTGAAATCCATCATCTCCGAGGCCATCACGCGTCACGCACCACCTCGAAGTCATGGCCGTACAATCACGATGTACTCAATCGAGTACACCCAGAAAGATCCGCCTACATTTATCGTCACGGTTTCTAATCCCGAGCTGTTTCACTTCTCATACAAGCGCTACATCGAGCGAATAATCCGTGAACGTTATGGATTTAGCGGTACCGCGATCGACCTGCGATTCTACAAAAAAGCGGAAGGAGTCAAACGCGAAACTCACCACGACCGTATGGAAAAGGGTAAGGCAAAAAAGAACGCTTTGAAAAAAGGTTCCGGGAAGAAGAAGTAGAACGTCCTAGGACGTTCAAAAATGCAATATTTTGGCTTACATAAGCCATCTATTTTTCAATACTCATTCTCTCCTCCCACTCTTTGCGATAACTCTCTCGCATATCTTGATCATGAAACTTCAGGCAGTGCTTTTCTAAAACCACGCCATGAGGCCTACCCATAGCCACAAATTTCGCACACGCCCTTTTGAGCTGCCAATTCAAAAGCAGCAATTCCACCTTATTCCAAAACTTCATCAAAAAAGAACGACTCGAAACAACATCACGCACACTCTCGCCTCGAGTCAATACCTCTTCAGAAAAATATCCTTCCATCCACACATTCGAACCCAAAAGAGAAGAAGAAAAAAATCCAACAGGTTTCAATAACAGCAACCAATAAGCAAAATAAACATCATATGGTTTCAGCAATAATTCAGAAAAGTTCACATGATCCCTATCAACAAAAAAACTCAAACATAGCCTACCCTCAACCTTCGCCCCATGTCTTCTTACCCCTAAAATCTGAGTCACGATAAGCAGCCACGTACGCGCAATAAATAATCTATTTCGATCAGTTACTATAAGTACATCAATATCACTTCCAGGTCGCGCCTGCGTCATCGCAAGAGTATTGCAAACATAAGCACCTTTCAAAAAAGGAGTAATAGAAAAAATCCACCTCAATCGCTCAACCTTCTTCCACATCTCACTATGATGTATCTGATTATCAATTCTCAATTTCACCAGCTTACTTTTACCTTTCAAAAAATAATACACCCCATCAGCCTCAACTTGTGAGCACATCGCCAGGCCTAATAAAATCTCCTCCGAACTCGCCCGAAAACCCATCAATCTATCACTAATTTCCTCAGCCGTAAGGCAGTAATCCAAAACATCAAAGAACGCCACCGTTTTGTAGATTGCGTCTTCAAGTCCGTAAGCCGCCACAGGTAAAAGAAATGACTTCATAAATCTATTCTAATGAAATTCCGTCCGTGCTACAATCTCAAGCCGAAAGACTAGATTGCAAAGGCAAATACTCAATCCTCTATGAATCAAAAACTCGAAAACACCCTCGCCAAACTTCCCGCATCTCCGGGCGTATACAAAATGAAGGACGCCGATGGCAAAATCATCTACATCGGAAAGGCGATTAATCTCCGTAATCGAGTTCGAAGTTACTTTCAGAAAGCAGCCGATCTCGGCGACAGGAAAGAGTACATGGTCAGCCTGATCGACGATATCGAGTACATCGAGGTAGGCACCGATCTAGAGGCATTCATGCTCGAAACGAACCTCATCAAGCAGTTCCGCCCAAAATACAACGTCCTCATGAAAGACGATAAAAATTTCGTGTATATAAAAATAGATATTTCCGAGGATTTTCCGCGCGTTACAATTACAAGAAGAAGAGAAAAAGATAAAGCGCTCTACTTCGGTCCAAAAACCGCAGGTCGCAAAGTAAAACAAACGCTCGATATTCTTCGAAAAGTGCTTCCATACCGTCACTGCGGTCTCAACATCGCCTACAAAGGCTTCAATAACAACGAAAACGAAGTAGAAGTCACAAATAAAGTTATCAAGTATCCTTGCCTATACCATTACATCAAACGCTGTGCTGCCCCATGTATTGGCAAGGTGAATCCACAAGAATATGGAGGCATCATTGAAAAAGTTATTAACTTCCTTAAGGGAAAACCGGACGAGCTCATGAAGCAGCTCCAAGACGAGATGATGACGCACGCCACCAACAAGAAGTTCGAAAAAGCCGCAGCAACACGCGACAAAATCAAACTCATCGAAGAGATGTTCGAGAAGCAGAGAATCAGCGATGCGAACAGAAAAGACTGTGACGTCTTCCACTTCGTTGTTGATAATAACAAAATCTACACCAATCTCTTTCAGATCCGCGAGGGTCGTATCATGGGTCAAGAAAACTTCATATTCACTGGAAACCACGACAAGCAAGAAATCCCATCCACAAGCGAAATTACCGAGGCTATTCTCCGCGATTATTACATCACCAGTGCCAACATTCCCGAGGAGATTCTTATTCCAGAAAATATCGAATCCATCCCACTTTTAGAAAAATGGCTTACAGAAAAACGAACCAAGAAGGTAAATATCCACTGGCCACAAATAGGCGAAAAAAATAAATTACTCGAACTTTCCCTCGCCAATGCCAAAAGCTATGCTCACCAACAAAAGGCAAAATGGCTCAAGGAAGAGGTTGTTCCACGTGAATCGCTCGAGAATCTCGCAAAAGTACTCAACCTCCCAAAACCTCCAAAACGCATCGAGTGTTATGATATTTCTCATTTCAGCGGCACCTCGACCGTCGCATCCATGGTCGTCATGCAGAGTGGCACACCAGCAAACTCCGAGTACCGACGATTCAAACTCACGACCATTCCACACGGCAAACCCGACGACTACGCATCCATGCGCGAGGTTCTCTCCCGTCGTCTCAAATATTTATCTAAGTCGACATTTACCCTAGCCAAAGCCACAAAGAAGTATACTGAGGCCATTCAAAAAACACAGAACAAACCGGCAAAAAATAAGAAGCTGGAACCACTCAACCTCGAAAATTACACCCTCTTCATAAAAGAAAAATCGCTCGCAGGTTTCATCGAGAAAAAAGACTACTCGTCAATTTCCGCAGAAATTACACAACTCTGGATCGACGACAAATACGACCTCAAACAACTATCGCATCAGCTACTGTATCGTTTCATTGAAAAAAATAAGACTATAAAAAAATGGTACATACAAGCCACAGATGAGCTCAAGAATTCTTACGAAGAGTTCGGATTCAATGAATTAAAAAATTCACACGAACAGGAAGGATGTATCAAAATTCCACACACCACTTTTCTCATGATTGAAACCGGGAAACTCATCGAACAACACAAAAAATTCTCCGTAAAACCAGACCTCATCGTCCTCGACGGTGGAAAAGGCCAGCTCAATATCGGCATAGAAGTGCTCAAAGACATGGATCTCCAAATTCCAATCTGCTCACTCGCCAAACAAGAAGAAGAAATCTTCATGCCCCACGAATCGGAGTCAATCAAACTTCCAAAAGACTCGCACGCCCTCCACCTCATGCAACGCATCCGCGACGAGTCCCACCGTTTCGCCGTCTCCTACTCCAACCTCGCCCACAACAAAACACTCATCTCCTCCGAACTCGACGACCTCCCTGGGCTAGGCGAACTCTCCAAGAAAAAACTCCTCAACCACTTCGGCTCCCTCCACGCCATCAAAAATGCCACCATGGATGAACTCGCCCGTGTCGTAGGCAAAAAGTCCGCGATGATACTCAAGCAACAGCTATAGACACCACGGAAATCCAAAGCTAAAGCTATTTTTGACATAAATAGGCATTTAGAATAAAATATCGCCCTTAAAAGGGCACCATGACCAATAAATTAGCTACAACAGAACCAACACTTCAAGATAAAGATAGGCTGACGCCCTTTCGAGAAGCCATCACGGCGGAACAAAAACACCAAGCAATGCAGGAAGCTGTGGTGCATTTTATAGCTACCGACAAGCTATTTTTCCCAATGAGTCTTCCGGAGCCATTCCAGAAAAAACTTGAAAAGATTATAGGAGAAGGACTATCAGAAGAGGATGATATGGCAAAAACTCTCAAAGATTGCCTCGGTGAAATAGTTCAAAGACGTAATCTCTCACAACAAACACACACCGACGAATATACCATTCAAACACTATGTCTATGTATATTTTTCCTAGAGTGTACAAAGGAAAAAGAAATAACGACGAACATTCTAAAAAAATTATTCTCAAATCACGTATACAGTACCTACATTCTTCATAACGAAGGTGCAACGACATTTTGGCAATATGGTATCGACACGCTTCGCCGAAATATAGAATATATAAAAGCAATAAGCGACATACCGATACTTCAACTATATACGGCAGCAAAAATTACATTAATACTCCCACCGCTAGTAATAGTAAATTACATAAAGGAACGAATCTGGAACACAATCGCAAAAAAAAGGTCTGACAAATATGCAAGATTGATAAGTTCTATATACGAGCAAGCAGCCATAAAAGAGGGAAAGGATCATCAAGCAGTAAGAGATATTATGAGCCCGGAAAATGAAAATAGAGTATTTGCCGCGATTGCATACGGGACCGATTTCCCAACTCCAGAGCAGGGAAAAGAAGATATGATAGACGATACTTTGCCAAATATCATCATCGTCGCCGTCGCCGAAGATCATCTGGATCTAGCAAGAGAGCTAGATCGACAAGGTGGAGGCAATATAATAATAATTCAAAAATATCAACTAGACGTAACTGGCAAAAACATAACGATTACGGAAGGAATTCTCTATAAAGATGGAAAAACATTCTCTATTACATTCTCAAAACCAAAAAAACCTGACTACTTTTTTTACAACGATCCAATGGGTGAAGCGCATAGAGCAACACATATCAATATGATACCAACCGGAGGCTCGCCCGCAGTAGGATGGATAACGGAAAATAAGGATATAATACGAAAAATAATGACAGATAACGAAGTGGATACTACACCGCATGTATGTTGGAAATCACTAGGGAGTAGAGAAATTCATATGTTCGACGAAATGGACATTAAATACGCAAAAAGCACGAGCATTCAGGATATTAAAGAGGAACTGGAATTATTCTGCAGAGAAAACGGCTGCAGAGAAATAGTAATCAAGCCAACAAATGCAAGCCAAGGATATGAGGTACATTTTTTTAAAGATACGGAACTGAAAAAAGCGGCAAAGACAGTAAGTGCCATTCGGAAAAAGGGATTTGGAGTAATTGGAGAAAGAAGAATAGTAGCAGCACCTCTTGTAATAGACGGGAAACAAAAAGATTGGAATCTGCGAGTGTTTGCAACGCGGGATGAGGATAGAAACACAGGTCCGGCGGTAGGCGACATATTGGCGCGAGTAGATAACCCGGGGAAACCAGTAAACATCAGTATATCGGCAAAAGTAATGACGTTAACAGATGTACTCAAGCATATGAATATTTCAGCAGAAAAAGAGGAAAAATTGATGAAAGATATAGATGATTTTACAGAAAAATGCTTTATAGCCATATATAAACATATTGTTAACTACTTTAAGATAAGCCCGGATATAGATTTGCTAGGGATAGATATCGTAATCAGCGAAGAGAATGGTGAACTCAAAATAAACCTCATCGAGGTAAATAATCATCAATCGGGAGGAATGTATGATCTTTCAAAAGTACTTCCTCCGCAGGAGAAAGGACGTGCATCAAGAAAACTAGCCGCATGGATAATAAAACAGGCAGAAATATATAAAAATATCATTTCTAAAAACCACAAACTCGCCCGTATAGCAAAGGGGTGACGATACTCAAGCAAACGCTATAAAGCTAAAAAACTGTTGTCAGAAAATATGGACACAAAATGCTTCTCAGGCAGCATATTTCCAAATATAATTAATCCATAATGATTCATTGTTAACTTCCCGCATTATGGACAATCAACAAAACAAGCTCGTCCTCTTCCAGTCAAAGAAAATTCGCCGTGTTTGGCACAACGAAGAATGGTTTTACTCCGTGGTTGATATTATTGAAGCGCTGACCGATAGTCCTACGCCGAGGCAGTACTGGGAAAAAGTTAAGCAAAGAGAATTCATCGAAATTCAACTGTCCCCAATTTGGGGACAGTTGAAACTTATCGCTGCTGACGGAAAAGAAAGGCTTACTGACTGCGTGAACACTAAAAATGCTTTGCGCCTTATTCAATCAATTCCAAGTAAGAAAGCTGAACCGTTCAAGATGTGGCTTGCCGAGGTAGGAAAAGAAAGATTAGACGAAATTGAGAATCCTGAATTGGCTCAAGAACGCATGAAAGTTATCTATGAACAAAAGGGCTATTCCAAGGACTGGATTGATAAACGTTTACGTGGAATGGCGATTCGCCAGAATTTGACGGATGAATGGAAGGATCGTGGACTTACCCATGAGAAGGATTACGCCATTTTAACTGCTGAGATATCGAAGGCTACTTTTGACATGACTCCGAGCGAATACAAGAAATACAAAAATATTCCTGATAAAACGAAAACGAACTTGCGGGATAACATGACCGACTTAGAGCTGATTTTTACGATGCTTGGAGAAAAGATGACAACTGAAATTTCCAATAAAGAAAAACCAAAGGCGATGATTGAGCACAAAAAGGTTGCACGACGTGGAGGAAGTGTGGCAGGCAATGCCCGTAAACAGGCGGAAAGAGAGCTAGAACGAAGTGTGATTTCAAAGGGAAATTATCTTCAGGGTGACATGAAGAAGCATCTGAAAAAACAAAACAACAAATAAAACCATCAGTGTCCATTTTGCTATCTTTTTGCTGTACATTTGGACAATGATGATAAACCATCACCCCAGCGCAGAATTCCAAATCTTTCCATGCAGATCAACTACCTTTAATCCAGCATGATCAAAACCCTCCTTCGTTCGTAAAACCTCCTGAATAGCATGAAGCCTAGCTCGATATGTCTGCCCCAAATGATGAATCGTTGATATATGCTCATATACAGCTTCGCTATGACTAAAATCACCTAAAAAAACAAATTCAAATTCACTGCGTAAGGCTATAATTGCATCCTTAATCTCAAATAAAAGTTCTGCATCAGGATGATCAATCATTTCACCAAAAGAAATACGATCATAAAATCGGCTCATAGTATCCAAGCCCTGTCGCGCAACAATCTGATACATCCAATTTTCCTCAAAATTATCCTCAAGTATTTCTACACAGGGAAGCACGGCTAGACCCAAAACACTCCCGAAGCCCTTAGCATAAAACCTACCCCTCTCAGTAAGCTCAGCTGCTAAATCTTCTCCCGATCGAGATGTGTCAATATTCAAACTCATAATAATTCTCATTGGTGCCGGGGGTGGGACTTGAACCCACACACCCTTGCGAGTACTCGATTTTG
>CAYHGS010000009.1:0-43748 GCA_964356305.1 uncultured Candidatus Peribacteria bacterium | reverse complement strand
TAACCGTTTTGTACGCACATTATAGCAAATTAACCGCAGAAGATAAACATAAATAACATATTCAAGAGTGACAATCGCAGCCAAA
This sequence comes from uncultured Candidatus Peribacteria bacterium, assembly GCA_964356305.1. Lineage (GTDB taxonomy): Bacteria > Patescibacteriota > Gracilibacteria > UBA1369 > UBA12463 > CALREA01. The sequence continues at coordinate 43,663 of CAYHGS010000009.1, read as the reverse complement.
AATGATGGAGTATATTTCGCATAGAAACAGCCTGTATAAAATTTCTCATTCACAACATAAACAAACCATAGTACAATTTGATCAAAGCAATTTAACCCTTACTTTTTTATGACATCCAAAACGTTGAGACAGTTCGCAGCGGTAACGATTATTACCGTTTTAGCGCTGACATTTTTCAGCACTTCTATCACAGCATTCGCTCAATCGAACGCTCTTGCACCAACAGGTGGTGGATCCGCTTTTACCAGTACTGGCGATGATATCGTTGGAACAGGACAGGGCGACGCTCGTACATTTGTTACAAACATTCTGAGATGGGCACTCTCATTCCTCGGTCTCGTTTGTGTCATTATGATTATCTACGGAGGCTTTCTCTATATCACTGCAGCTGGTGAAGAGGACAAGGCAAAGAAGGGACGAACCATTATTCTTTATTGCGTAATTGGTATCGCAATCATCGCAGCGTCATATGCTATCGTAAATACAGTGCTCGGAGGTGTTACGGCAGTGGGACAATAAGAAGTTCAGCACGAAAAATTAAGCCGCTCCAAAGAAATATTGGGGCGGTTTTTTGTTGGCGCAAAATTTCGCGTAAAAACTACGGAGAACTTATGCCCCCGCCATCACCTGTTCCGGGCGCGCAATAGGTTCGGCCAAGAGATCATCTTTCACGATAATACGCTCAGGCTCGGTACGAATAATCTCACCTGCAGGAATTATTCTTTCATTCCAACGAACAATACCGAGGAAGCTAGGAGCCACCATAATTTTCAATAAGGCTCCGAGATTCACATCGAGCAAAAAATCATACACACGTCCGAGGTACTTCCCCGACTCAGTCTCAACACGATTTTTCATAAAAGCGGTACGCGAATCCAGAACTTTTTGAATGCGGACAACTTCACGGGGCTCAATAATACTCTCACTATCGCGAACAGTAATCGCCGGAGACCAGCTGACGATGTCCCTGGCCCCTACGACCCTGCGAAGGGCAGGATGGACCGATAAAGCCACAAAATTGCCGCTAGTAGGGTCTAGAATAACGTCAAAGACCCTCGCCACCGGCTTTGCCGAGTCGCGTGACATGACAGGAGAGCCTACCAATTCCGAAAAAAGCTTTTTCATGAATAAAGTATATCACACGCGAGTGCCGGCGAGCGTAGGATTTTGATTTTGTACAATTGACGAGCCGCAGGACGTAGTGTTATAGTGCCGCACGCAATACGTCGGGGCGTGGCGCAGTTGGCTAGCGCGCCTGGTTTGGGACCAGGAGGTCCTGGGTTCAAGTCCCAGCGCCCCGACCATTACACCGCAGCAGCGGTGGGATTGCGATTCCCTTCCCGTTTTCTCCCTTAATAAACATCCCCATGTGATCCAATATCGATTGGCACAATGAGGTCCTCTTTGATAATAAAATGAATAATAAGGCGGTAGGATAGATTTATAGAGATACTGGAGAGTCCAGCCATGTCGCCTGAAAGTTTATGTAGTCTGAGTGAGGGGTGATGAGGGTTGAGACATATAAGTTGCAAGACTTTCTCATACTGCCCAATCAGGCCGGTATGCTTGTTAAAAAACTTTTTAGCCCGTTTTTGATAGCTCTCCGTAATAACAAGTTTATACATGCTTGAGGTCTTTTATATGCTGTTTCACGCTCTTGATAGAAAATTTTCCCTCTTGAAGATCGGCTTGCGATTCAATAACCGCAGCTTCCAATTCACATTGACGCAAATGTTCATACTGCTTCATGGATAAGACTACATAACTGTTTTTTCCTCTTACGGTTATGACAAGTTCATCCGTTTTTTTCATTCTTTCCTTGAGGACTTGAGCTCCTTTTACTTTTAACTCTTGAGCAGTAAGTGTATTATTCATAGTATTATATATAATATTATTAATAGTACTATTGTATAGGTATTTGGGAATAATATCAAGCATGGGATATTGGATATACTGTCACCCCCTCCTAACAAATCCATGACTGACGCATTACAAATAGTTGCTATTTTCCTGACAAAGCTCTAGGATAAGCCCCCATGTCAACAATCCCTTCAATCATTCTCAAGCCAGGCAAAGAAGCTCCGATTTTTGGAGGGCATCCTTGGGTTTTTTCGAATGCTATTGGAACGGAAGATAAAAAGCTCGAGGCTGGCTCATTAGTGAGAGTTCTTTCATTTGATAAAAAGGAGTTGGGAATCGGAACATATAATCCACATACAAATATTCGCGTAAGAATGATGACGCGTGATGCTTGGGAAGAAATTAATGAGGCTTTTTTTGTAAAACAGTTTAAGAAACTTGATGCGTGGAAAAAATCTCATCTCCCGGAAAATACAAATGGATATAGGCTGGTACATGCGGAAACAGATGGATTACCGGGATTGATTGTGGATCGATACGATACTACCCTTGTCTTTCAAATTCATACCGCAGGCATGGAATTGCTACGAAAAGAAATTATTGGCGCACTTGTGCAGGTTTTTTCTCCAAAAGTAATAGTGGAGCGATCGGATCTCGTAGTGCGTAAGCGCGAGGGACTCAAAACCGCACCAGTAACGGTACATTTGGGCTCTGCTGAGGCACCAGTTTCCTTCATGGAAAATGGAATTACGTTTTTCTCTGATGTATTGAAAGGGCAAAAAACAGGATTTTTTCTTGATCAACGTGATGCGCGATTTGAATTAGGAAAATTGGCAAAAGGAAAAAGAGTATTAAATTTATTTTGCTACACGGGCGGTTTCAGCCTCTATGCTGCGAGGAACGGAGCAGCATTTGTGACGAGCATCGATTCTTCCGCAGATGCACTCGCAATGGCGAAGAAGAATTTCAGCGCGAATAATATTGATCCTGAAGATACGGAACATTTTGCTTTCGAGAATATGGATATCTTCGAGATGATAAAGAGAAACACGCTACCACACACACCATACGATATTATTATTTGTGATCCACCGGCATTAGCGAAAAAAGAAGATGATATCAAGAATGCTCAGCGAGCATATGGCGAGCTAAATCAGTTCTGTTTATCGAAACTTTCCCCGGGAGGAATTCTGGTTACCAGTTCATGTTCCGGCAGAATCACACAGGAAGATTTCCGCGACACGTTGCGGATTGCGGCAGGTCGTGCACATAAAACAGTCAAGATTCTCAAATGGGTAACGCAGCCAGCGGATCATGCCGAGCTTCTCGGATTTGATGAAGGCAGATATCTCAAAACAGCGATCGTGGAGGTGATATAAATTCGGTGGTATTTTTTTGAAAGAGGTATAAAATCCCCTTCGGCAAAAATCAACACATCGTTATAACCCACCACATTTATGAACACGAACTTCAACGCGAAGAATTTTTTTTCAACGGTAAAAAAATATGCAGCGAGAGATTTTAAACATGATTTGATAGCCGGTATCGTTGTTGGATTAATTTCATTGCCGCTTGCAATCGCCTTTGCGGTTGCCAGTGGGGCACGTCCGGAACAAGGTATCTACACCTCAATTATTGCAGGTTTAGTTATTGGCACACTCTCCGGTTGCCGTTTTCAAATTTCTGGTCCGACAGGAGCTTTTATCGTTATTTTGTTGGGAGTGGTAAATAAATTTGGAATGGACGGGTTGATGGTTGCGGGATGTATGGCGGGAATAATGTTGCTGCTTATGGGGCTATTTCGTCTCGGATCAGTAATTAAGTTTATTCCTTATCCTGTGACAATCGGATTCACGTCAGGTATCGGTGTGATTATTTTTACAGGACAGATCAAGGATTTTCTTGGTTTGAAATTCGATCATCGACCGAGTGATTTTATTGAGACGATTGAGTTGATTTTCCGAGAGGCATCACATGGAGTGAATGCGAGCTCGATTATTATCGGTCTTATGACATTGATTATTTTTCTCCTTTGGAGGAAATATGGAACATCATTTCCACCTGCACCTATTGCTCTTGCGGGAGGAATAATGACGAGCGTTATTATCACGTATATTTTGAAAGATATGCTTCCTTCCCCGATTTTGGTTGGAGAAATTCCGGCCGGGCTTCCAAAATTTCACATGCTCAGCACGTCATTTGCCGATATTAAATTATTGATTCCGCCAGCGTTTACGATAGCCATGCTGGGTGCGATAGAATCACTTCTTTCGGCGGTAGTGGCGGACGGCATGACGGGAACAAAACATAATTCTAATAAAGAGTTGGTTGCCCAGGGTGTTGGAAATATTATTCTTCCATTCTTTGGTGGAATCCCGGCGACAGGGGCGATCGCTCGTACGGCCGCGAACATCAGAAATGGCGCACGGACCAGAGTTTCTTCGATCATCCACGCACTCACGCTCCTCCTCATATTGCTCGTCGCGGCCCCTTACGCCAAGTTTATTCCCGTCGCCGCCCTGGCGACGATCCTCATCATGGTCGCCTACAACATGGCGGAAATCCCCCACTTTCTCCGCCTCCTCAGGGCCCCGCGGCAGGATGCTTTTGTGCTTGTGGCGACATTCCTTCTTACCGTATTCCTCGACCTTACCGTTGCAGTCGGCGGCGGAATTGTGCTCGCCGCTATCTTATTTATTCAACGAATCAGTAATTTGAATGTGACGAAAATTACAGAAGATCCCGATGGTGTTGGCAGCGAGGGTTCAGCACGTATGCATGCCTCCTTAGAGAATTATCCGCAAATTCATCTCTACGAACTCGCAGGCCCCCTTTTTTTTGGAGTCGCATCAGAGTTAGAGAATACTATCGAACATCGAAGTGGCGAAATTCTCATTCTTAGAATGAAACACGTCAATCATATCGATGCCAGTGCTATAAATACGCTTGAGCTGATTATAAATAAAGTGAAAAAAGCAAAAGGCCATGTCTTCATTTCAACGCTCAGCGAAGCCATCCACAAGAAGTTCGAGAAACTTGATTTGATCGATAAACTCGGAGGCGAATATTATGTCCCCGAGAGTACGACTGTTGCTATTGAACGAGCAAAAGAAATGATTGAAAAGAGAAAGACGACCAAGAAATAAAGCGCGAAAATCTCATGCGACTACTCACTTTTCCTCACCGCCAATACGAGAATATATAGCGGGAATAACGGGAAGAATAATATTTTATTCCACCATCGCATTCCGAGGAATGCCCTCGAAAGCCATCGAAAGAAGATAAATAAAATCGGCGTTGTAAAGAGCGATGATATTCCAGACGTGAGGAGTCCGAAGATAATGACAATCGCTAATGATCGGTACTGTTGGCTCAAGAAAGCCAAAGGAGCAAGAGAAGCTATAGCAGTAAGTTTTGTAAGAATGACCGCGCGGAAACGAATTCCGGATGCAAAACTGATCGATTTTTTCTCATCCCAATTGTACAAATCAATATACTGACGAGCCGCATCAATCAAAAAGATGGCGACGTTTTCAATAATTCCGACGAGAATAATCATGCCGATAATTTCCAAGAATCCAAATTCACCGGTGGAAAATACGGCGAGCGCCGGGAATATTCCAATAAAAGAAAGTGGAATACTAAACAGAATAACTAAAGGCTGTGTCATTGAGTCGAAAAAGATAGCCAACACGACGTAGGTCAAAACAATCGCAAGCAGCAGCGCTACAAGCAATTCCGTAAATGATTTTGTAAAACTTGCCGTACCGCCTTCGCTATAAGATTCAATCGTCACACCATTTAGAAGATCCCCGGAAGTTGTATTATTTTTGTAATAATCCACAACGGCACTCGTAACTTTTGCAGCCGTTCCCTGATCGGTATGACCATCAGCCAAGCGCGCCTTTACAACAACGACGGTCTCTCCACGAACATGTTGGATATCCGATTTCGGCTGCTCTTCCACAATAGTAGCAACATCTTTCGTCTTGATTTTCACAGGTCCAAAAGAAGCGATCACCGCATTTTCAATGTCATCACGCGTGACAGGATCCGCCGCAACCTTATCCAAAATAATTTCAATTTGCTCACCTTCGACATCAACAGTACCAACTTTTTTCCCATCAAGTATGCTAAAAAGATCTTTTAGTCCTTTGTTCACGAGAAGAGTAAGTGGGGCTCCAGGAACGGTTAAACGCTTCGCCACAAGTTTCTCGCGATCAACTACTACCTTGTAAACCGCGTTCTCGCGATTAGTGAAACCATCATCAACCTTCACGACGAGTGCATTTTCGGAAGTGCATTGGGTGTTGATGACAACGGTTTTATCATCATGGAGGCAAATATGAGAAAGTGTGTCTCCTACGTTTTTTGCACTGGACTCCAGCTGACCAAAATTATTGGTCTTCACGGCAATAGAGATTTGATAATCACCACTTGGTGGACCGTTACTAATAGCGCCGGCCTTGATATCATAAAAGCCGTCCCCTACTTCTTTCGCAAAACGTTTGTTCATATCATCAACAGCCATTTCGGAAGTATAGGTTTGTCTATCTTTTATCCCCTTAAACTCAATGAAATACGTAAATCCGGCCGTCTGAGGAAACACAATTTTCACAGCAGGATTCTCGGATACAATCTGTAGAACTTTCAATGTGAGAACATCTCGCTGCTCTTTTGTAACTTGAGGAAGGAATGTTGCCGATACGGATCCGTACTCGCCATTTTTACCTGTTGCGAACTGCGCGGGTTTTATTTTCCCGGACATAAACATCGCACCGGTTACGCCAATCGGAACGACGAGGGCAATAATAATAATGACTATCCGAACCCATTTTGAGCCAGTAAGGATGCGGTAATTCACGCGTGATATCCAGCGAGCAGAACTCCATAAATTTTCCCATTCATCACCGGTTTTGTTTTTTTCCGGACGTAAAAACATGCCACCAATCCATGCGAGAAAGATAAGCGGAACGATATACGATCCAATCGTAGCGGGAATAATCGTGAGAGGGATATAGGCAAAAATTTGACCCATCAGGCCGGAGACAACGGCGAATGGGATGAAAACGATGGCGCTCGTAAGTGTCGCGAGAAATAATCCCGTACCAGTATCACGAATGGCTGCCAGAGCCGCCGCATGACCCTTTAACCCGATATCAATTTTACGCTGAATACTTTCTAAAATAACTAATGCCGGATCGACCACCAAACCAATAACCAAAACTAACGAGAAAAGAACGAGGGTATTTAGACTCTCGCCGATAATCATTAAATAGATAGTGGAGAAAACTAAACTCAACGGAATAGCGAGCGCTGCCACCACAGCCGCGCGCCATGACACAAAGGCCAACATGACCAAGAAAACGAGTTGAATGCCTCCCAGGAGCCATCCTATGTTACCCCATGAACCGTCAATATCGAGCTTGCCTCCAACAAGTCCACTTACTACTTCTTTTACCTGAACCTGGTTGCGATCGTTTGCGGCAAAATCTTTGATGATCCAGGCCTTATTTTTTTTCTCGGGAAGGATGTAGGAATTGATGTACACGGCATCATCATAGGAAGAAAGAATCTTCTCGAGATCTTCGGTGTATTGTACAAGATCACTTCCTTCTACTGTATGAACTTGTAGAGAAATGGCACCAAGCACCAGGGGCTTACCGCCATTGGAAAGCGCAATTTTTGGCTTCTGATTATTTTCAAAAGCATAATCAATATGAACACCGGCAATATCTCTCAGTGGAACTTTTCTGCCACCAATTTTTAATTCACGGATTGTGTCCATCGTTGATCCTGCAATGGCTGTGACAATAGTTCGACTCTTATGATCAATACTCACATCGGAAACAACGGGCATTTGCTCACCGATACTCCCGAGTTGAGACTGGATCTCACCTAGGCTTATGCCTTTTTTCTTCATCAGATCAAGATCGAGCGACACTAAGACTCGCTGCTTTAGATCAATCATAGGTTTTACGCTTGCCGTTTGTGGTAATTGGCTCAGATCATTAATGACTCGCTGTTTTATGGCATAGGTTTCAGCAAGAGTTTTGCCGGAAATGGAAAAAAGAAAATCAAAATTACCAATGGTCGGAGTGACGAATTTTGGCTTTTCGGAGCCGGAAGGAAGAGCGACGGCATTTATGGAAGATTCCAACTCGCTTTTTACTTTTTCAACATTTGCGGTATCTTTCAGTGAAACGGAAATCATCGAGATATTATTGCTACTCGTCGATGAATAGGTATCAATACCATCTACACTTTTGATGGCACCTTCGAGTGGAGTTGTGACATCGCGCGCAACCGTTTCTGAAGACGCTCCAATATACATGGTTCTAACCATGATAAAATTCATGGTTGGGTTTGGAAAGCCGGTCGTTTTCAATACGAACACCGATAACGTTCCAAAAACGAGCAATAAGACAAGGCTCATAATAGTGAGTCTCGTATGGGTCAAAAAGAACTCGGTTATTCGGAAGTTGAAACTTTTTTGCTCGGATGGTGAAGTTTGATTCTGACTCATGGCAAAGATAATAAAGGAGAATAAAGCTAGAATGGTACGCAATTATACATAATAACGGAAAGGTGTCAATAAAGAGATTTGCCAAAACAGGCAAAATATGGTACCATACAAACAGTAAAAAAATAAATACAAACCTATGGCACCTCTCGATCACGCCCATGACGAAGATGAAAATCCTGAACTCCAGGTAGAAGATTTGGCGAACAATGTAGTTCATGCCAAGAATATGATCGGCATACAGAAAATGCAGGAATGGTTCAATAAACTTGATCTGACGACAAAACAAAAACTCCTTCGCGCAGATGATATTTCTGCCATTGGCAAATTTATGGAGTCTATAGGAAATCCTGTAAATATGGCAAAAGTTCCGATGAATATGGTGAAAAATGTGGTTGTTATGGCGGCAAGTGTTGGCCTGCTGGATGTCGACGATGAGCTATTTGCACAATCAAGAGGTATCGCCGGAACGGCGCTTTATCATGTGCCAAACAGTGCTGCTCAAATAACATTCAAGCTTCTTGGAGCGCCGGAAGTGTATCCTATTTGGCTTTTCATCAAGAGTATTGTTGATTCGCACGAAAACCTTTCTCCGAAAGTTCGGGTTGAAGTAAAAAGAAAAATGATGGAGATGCAAGCAAAGATGGCCGCAAAGAATAGGCCGCAATTAGCCGCTTAATGAGCCGTTTTTTCGCTCGTCAACGAATTCGCTATCGTACTCAAGCGCTGACTTCCCATTCCAACCAGGGTCGACAGAATGAAAAACACAGGAATTCCAATCCAGAATCCGAGTTCATTTTTGAAACCCATCAGTAAAATAAAAGGCATCAATAAATAATTCAGCAAATAGTGATGGAGCAAGTATATTTCATAGGAACTCTCACTTAATGTTAGCATGAGAGTTTTAAGGATATGTATTCGTGCAAAATATGCTCCAATATTGAGTAATGTGGCGAAGAGGCCAATGGAGATTATCGCATCAGAAAGCGGCCATCCGGCACGGAACATATTCAAGGAAAATCCAAACAACATAATGGCGACAGCCGCGATAAACTGCCATCCGCCACGTAACATTTCGAGTGTTTTTGCGTCCTTGAACTGCCAATATCCCAGCGACATTCCAAGTCCAAATTCGAACAAACGAGGAAGAAAAAAACTAAATAATTTATAACTATTTGTAGCCGGAAATATGACTCCCATCGGCGCCGTATCCAGATAATATGTTGCAACATATCGGTACAAAACCGTCAGCACAAAACAGGCGGAAATAAATTTCCAGACGCCATATTTTTTTAATGCATAGTAGAGCACGGGGAATAAAATATAGAGCTGCAGTATTAACGTAATGAACCACAAATCCCCATTAAATTTTTGCAAAAAAGTTAGATCATAGACCAAAAATGGAACAAAAAGCGTCTTCAGTACATCCCATGCGGAATAGATAGGCATGGCGGAAAACGATGGATATAGGAGATTTCTCAGGAAAAGTATGGCGACACCCAAAAGAAGTGTGATGTAGAATGGAATCAGAAGACGTTTTAATTTTTTTACGTAATACACGAGCAGGGACGAGCGCGTATCCAGTTGTTCCTTTCCATTGCTCTTCGATTTTAGAGCGCTATAGGTTAGTACAAAACCGCTTAACAACAAGAAAAGATTTACGGAAGTAAAGCCATACACCCACAAAAAACTAAAAAGATTTTTAAAAATATTCAATATTCCTCCATCATGAAAAATGGCTAATCGCGGAATATTCGCGGAAATACCATTCGGCACAATGAGAAAACTTCCCTGAAACCACTCGATATAATAGTGATAAAGAAAAATATGGATAATGGCTAATCCACGCACGTAATCAAGTAAGTCCAGACGACCGTTTGGCACTTCTGTCGGTTGAATTTTAGACATGTTGTTTTTTTGATAAATATTTTGCCGCCAAATAGGTGGAAATTGGCACGCCCAATACGAGGGCGATGCTGCCAATCAATGTCATAATAAATTCTTGCGCGATAAATTCACTATTGAGCGTCGCCCAGAGAGGCTGAGCTGAGCCGAGTGTAAACAAAAGAAAAAGTGGCATACTCGCGCCGGCATAGGCCAACACCAACGTATTTACAACAGAGGCGATATGTTCCTTCCCGATAGAAAGTCCTCTCTCGTACAGCTCATGACGACTAAGTGTATTATTGGCTTTTACAAGCTCATCTACGGAAGCAACTTGGGTCATCGTTACGTCGTCCAATACTCCAAGTGTACCAATAATAATACCGCTTAATAGTAAACCCTTTAAATTAATATGGAGATTAGGATCAAGTTTTAGATAGGCCGTCTCTTCTGAGCCGGCCCCAAATAGCTGCACCAATTCAACAAATAGCACTGACAACCCTATCGCAATAGCGAGCGTAGCGAGCGTGCTCACGACGGCCACCACTGTCCTTCGCGTAAACCCATGAGATATCAACATTCCGAGTACCGCAATCAGGAATGAGCCAATAAGCGTGACAAGTAATGGAGAGTAGCCCTTCACGATAAATGGCACAATGAAGCCAACAAGTATAGCAATGCTCAAAACGAGCGCAATGAGTGATGTCATTCCTTTCATTCGCGCGAAATACAATACAACAAATATGAAAAGTAAGAGCGCCAGCATCATATACGGAAGCCGATACCTATCGGCAATGAAATAAGAGTTCTCTCCGGTCTTCGCAACTACCACTGTCTGTCCAACATGTACGAGTTGACCATCATCGAGTGATACCGCGCCACCATGCTTGAGGGAGATTTCTTTTCCGCTTTCCTTGCCACTCGCAATGCGTAATTTCACATTCTGAAATTTTTGTTTCGTACCAACGATATCCTCCTCACCTTCTTTGGTAATTTCTAGAATCGTCCCGGTAGAAAAGCTCTGTGGCTGCTGAAGCTCGGCGGGAAGCGATTGGAACTGATCCGGAGAAATAAATTCTTTTTGGGACGCGGCTGCATGGGTAGTAATCACACTTCCGAATAATAAAATACTGATAACACTAACAAGTAAAAAGGATTTTTTTTTCATGCCAACAGTATAGTATAATTTCCGCATGATAACCATCCTCCATAACGTTCGAAGCCAGCATAATGTCGGGTCAATTTTTCGCACATCCGATGCGGCAGGCGTGGAGAAGCTTTACCTCTGCGGAATTACGCCGGCGCCAATTGATAAGTATGGCAGGCCGAATACAAAAATGCTCAAGGTTTCGCTTGGTGCAGAAAACTTCGTAGGCTGGGAGAGTGTCAAATCCACCACGCATCTCATCGATCGCCTCAAGAAGCAGGGATATGTCATTATTGCCGTGGAGCTCTCTCCAGAGGCGGTTCCCTACTTTTCCGTGAAAATATCAAAAAAACAGACCAAAAAAACCGCTATTATTATGGGTGGTGAGGTAAAGGGCCTGTCATCTGCCATCCTCAAGAGAGCGAATATAGTCGCGCAGATCCCGATGCGCGGCATGAAGGAATCGCTTAATGTCTCCGTAGCTTACGGAATTATTGTGTATTATTTACAGAAAAGTAATTTCTTGATACAAGAAAAATAACACAGGCTCCATTTAGTGATGTCCAGCAAAATGCATAGTATACATCAAGCGTGGCTCACCTGAAGTCAATTGGAATTATTTCTGGAAAAACAGCTACAATATTTTTAAGGCAGAAATGTTGAGTAAATTAATGGGACTATAGAGAGAGGAAATAGGTATAGGGGAATGCTGGATTCCTATATCGGTCTCCTCTATAATAAGATCATGTCTATCAAGGAAAAGTTGCGAGAAGAGAAAAAAGAAATCAAGAAGCAGGTGCAAAAACAACTGCTCACCTACATGATCGCTTCGCTCGGACTCGTGGCAGGTTTAGCATGGAATGAGGCAATAAAAGGTCTTATTGAATATATATTTCCTCTCAGCCAAAACACCATTCAGGCCAAGTTTCTCTACGCTATCTCCATGACTGTTTTAATCGTGATTATCAGTTATTATCTTGCTCGGTTGATGGAGGAAAAAGATGTTGAAAAGTCCTCATGAAAACACAAGATTCATTCTCCGGCACATCAAAGAAAATACTTCTCGGCTGTCATGTTTCTGCGGCAGGTGGATTGTATAAAGCCATAGAGAATGCTGAAGCTCTTGGTGCGACATGCATTCAATTCTTCGGTGCGTCTCCACGTCAGTGGTTTGCGAAAATACCATCATCGAATGATGTAGAAAAATATAAAGATTACGTAAAGAAAAGTAATGTGCGAGCCGTATATCTCCATGCTGCTTACCTGGCAAATCTCGCGAGCCCAAGTGATGAAACCTATCAAAAATCTATAAAAAATCTTTCGGAACATCTCGCGATTACCAAGACAATTGGTGCCAATGGATTAATTTTCCATATGGGGTCGGGAGGAAAAGAAATCACACGAGAAGAAGCGGTAAAAAAAGTAATTGATGGCATGAAGGAAGTTTTGAAAAACGTTCCCGGAATAACACAGCTGATTATGGAAAACTCGGCAGGGGGAGGGCAAAAATTGGGAAACACCGCAAAAGAGCTTGGGGAAATATTTCATGCCATTGGATCATCGCGAGTAAAAGTTTGTTTCGATACGGCGCACGCTTTCGAGGCGGGAGCGATTACCGTGTACGATAAGCCAACGATTACAAAAACATTCGATGAGTGGGATGAGCACATCGGCCTTGAAAACATTGTTGCCATTCATACAAACGATTCCAAAACCGCATGTGGCTCAAATCATGATCGACATGAAAATCTAGGGGAAGGGCATATTGGCATTAACGGATTTCGAGCTCTAGCAGCGGAAAAACGCCTGCACCATGCTTCTTGGATTCTTGAGGTTCCCGGTTTTGACAATAACGGTCCCGACCTTAAAAACATGGCAATCTTGAAAGACTGCCTTGCCGAAACATAGCAACATTTGACACTCTCAAAAAAAAGGAGAAAAATCCGGATATGGAAATAACGCAGAGAAAAATTCTCGCACTCCTGTTAATCTCTATCAGTGTATTCACAGGATGTACTCAGCGGCAACAAGCACTGCAGGGGCAACTTATTCAAGAACGTAACAATAGTAAAATGAACCTCACCAGCACCGCATTTGAAAATAATATAAATATTCCCTCTACCTATACATGTGATGGAAAAAACATAAATCCCCCGCTCGCGTGGTCGGGCGCGCCAAACAGTACGCAATCATTTGCTCTCATTGTCGACGATCCGGATGCCCCAAGCGGAGACTGGGCTCACTGGATCCTTTGGAATATGCCACCTACGACCACGTCGATTCCAGAAAGATTCTTACCAACGAGCCCAATGGTAGAAGGCACAACCAGCTTCTCTGATGCCGCCTACGGCGGCCCCTGCCCCCCTTCCGGCACACATCGTTACTATTTCAAACTCTACGCCCTGAACACGACCCTCACGCTGCAATCGACCGCCACAAAAGAAGATCTCGTACAGGCGATGCAAGGTCATATCATTGATCAAGCCGAACTTATCGGTCTCTATCTGCGCACCGGCAACTAAGAAATGCTGACTTCCAATCTCTTCAATACATTTTCCAGATCAATAGGTAGTTTTGCCATAATTCTCACGCGTAATCCGGTGATTGGATGCGTGAATTCCAATAATGCTGAATGCAAAAACTGTCTTCCCAGCCGAAACGACGTTCGGAATTTGGTATTAAATTCTCGATCTCCATACGTCTGATCCATCACGACCGGACAGTGAATATCCGCAAAATGCTGACGAATCTGGTGTTTCCGTCCGGTCTTGATCTCCGCCTCCACCAACGAAAGCGCCGTTTTCAAAACCCTATATATTTTCATCACTCGATATTTAGTCTGAGCAAAAATTTTCTCATCTGATGTTCGCGCCTTTAATTTCGCCGTAATCACCGTGCCTTTCGGTATGCCTCTCACGAGTGTAAGGTATTTTTTAATCGTGTCTTTCGCGGTCAAAATTCCCTCCAGTTTTTCTCGATCCCGCTCATATTTTCCAAACAATAGTACCCCGGATGTCTGCATATCGATACGATGAAGCAAATATGGTTTATTTTCATCACCTCTTGCGCGACAAAACTCCCCTACCATCCCGAGCATTGTTCTGGCTTCAGGAACATCCGTAGCCGGTACACTTGCTACTCTTGGCGGCTTACTCACTGCAAGTAAATATTCATCTTCGTAGATAACCAATACCGGTTCCTTCTTTTTCATAAGCCATATATATCACATTTTTGCCTGCAAACGAAGTTATTGACATAATCATAGATGAAGCTACGATAGCGGCATTAGGAGTATAGTCTCACCTTTATTTAAATTTTATACCAATACATATGGCAAATTATCCAGCTCTCCATGAACTTTTTGATGAAAAACAACAACTTGATGCAAACCAGCAGGCAATACTAGAGGCTGCGGTGAAAGAGGGTCTAGACAGTTCAATAATGCAAAACGCAAGAATTTCCACACTCGCCGCCGAGGTGAGAAAATGCGTTGAAGATCTCCGATTTTGTCCATTATCGCTTGAGAGTAATGCAACGGCCATGAATACACTAACGACAGTATTAAATGCCACCTCAATTCGTCCAATTGTTGATATGATTTGGAGCAGAGCGAAAGAAGCATCATCCCCCGGCGGAACTATGTACGCGCAATAAAGTTTTGTACTACAAATCTCTCCACAGCATTATTGCTCTTTTCCCAGGAACGTCTAGTTTTTCCGGAAAATCCGGGTAGCGAATTTCTTTTCCTTTTCTGAGGAAAATTCCTATCGGGGCGCCATCCGTATTTTTTTCAAATCTAACAAAATCTTCTTTTCGTACTTTTCCTGCAGGATTATCCAAGGCGTATCGCGTTGACTGTACCCACGCAGGTGATGACCAATTAAGCTCATCCATCAGGGCAAATTGGCGCTTCAATGCAATTCGAAATGGCGAAGAAAAATTCACAGGATCCGGCGCAAAAATCGATAAATTTCGTATGCCCAATTCATCTAATTCTATTAATAATTTTTTCAAAACATCAATATGGTCATTCACATTTCGCAGTAAAGGAAACTGATTATATTGCCGAACACCCGCATCCCGAAGCCGTGAAACATGTTCTTTCACCACGTCGCAAATCTCATACGGATGCGCAATATGATGTACCAATCGCACACGATATTTCGCTAACATGTTGCAGCACGCCTCTGTATACGCAAAAGGTGAATATGCCAAAACACGCGAGTGTATACGGATATGTTGCACATTTGCATTTTCCTTTAATCTTCTCAAAATCATTTCTAAATCCTTTGGCGCCATCACCATCGGATCTCCTCCCGACAAAATAACTTCCTCTATCTCATGATGCTCACGCAAAAATTCCACCAATTTCGTAACTTTTTCCTCCAGTGTGAATGGCTTACTTCCGTGCCTATCGCTCAAATACGCCGTTCGGAAACAGTACTGACAGTTTGACGCACAATTATCTGTTGGCAAAAACAAAACCCTATCATCGTACTTCCAAATCAGTACATCCCGTAACTCCTCGGGCATATTCACCTTGTCGCCAATAAAATCTCCAACCTCACCATTCACTCTTACCGCAAACCGATCCGCCCCCGGCAGCACGCATCGATACAGCGGACCCACTCCACCTCCGACTGCTCGAACTTCCTCTTCAACTTTTTTCGCGTAAAAATCCGAAATTTTTATCGGCAAAAGTCCATCTCGTTTTGCCATTTCATCGAAACCGGCAACAACGCGCTTGGTATCTTCCGGAATAATAAGTGAACGTGGAATCATCGGAAACCCATTCTAATGGCATTACTCGCCCTGTCAACAACCGTGTATAATCACGACATGAATATCCGTATTATCACCCTCGGAAAGCTAAAGGAATCCTACTGGCGCGAAGCTGAGCAAGAGTATCTCAAGCGCCTTTCAGCTTTCACAAAGCTGGAAATAGTCGAGCTCAAGGAAGAATCATTTTCTGAAAAAGATCAACCGGAACAGATAAAGCTGAGGGAAGCTGAGAAAATCCTCAAAATCCTGACAAAAGACGACTTTGTCATTACGCTCGATGAGCATGGGAGCTCCTATTCCTCCCAAGAGTTCTCCTCAAAGCTGAATTCTTGGATAGTCGCCAACTCCAACATTACCTTCATTATCGGCGGCCCCCTCGGCCTCGACGCCTCAATCCTCGCTCGCGCAAATGCCAAACTCTCCCTTTCCAAGATGACCTTTACCCACCAAATGATCCGTACCTTCCTCCTCGAACAGATCTACCGAGGGTTTATGATTGCTGCAAAAAGGAAGTATCACTACTGAAATATATTTTCTTGTTTTCCCCCCGAAAGCAGAGTAATATCTTGCTCAATGATAGGACGTAAACAGAAGAAATTTCGCTTGTTAGTCATCTGCGGAGGGCCTTCACCGGAACGCGGAATTTCATTGAACTCCTGTCGCAGCGTGGTCGATCACCTCTCGGATCCTGCTATTGATATACAAGCAATTTATGTTGATGTTCAGAAAAGACACTACCTTATTTCGACCTCGGCGCTCTACTCGAATACCCCATCGGACTTCGATTTCAAACTCACCCGGCATACCAAAAAATTGACACAACGCGAACTTGCGTCCCAATTTAAAAAGGCCGATCTCGTCTTTCCGATTATTCATGGGGCCTACGGAGAGGATGGTCAACTCCAGCAACTTCTTGAACGAAAAAAGACATCCTATGTCGGCTCGTCATCTCGGGCGTGCAAGACCGCCTTCAATAAGTTCAAGGCCAACGAACTTATTCGCGAAAATGGATTTCCATCACTTCCCTCTGACCTCCTCAAAAGTCACCTCCCGAAATTCAAAAATCTGGAAATTTTAGAAAAATTCTTTTCTCAACACAAACTCAAACGCGCGATCGTCAAACCAGTCTCTGGCGGATCATCTATCGGTGTGCATTCCGTCACCACACCAATGGAGGCCTTCAGGGCGATGCAAGACATCTTCAGCAAAAAACTTGACACGCAGGCCGTCATTGAACCATTTTGCGAAGGGACAGAGTTTACCGTTGTCATTCTCGAGAACCGATTTGGACAGCCTGTAGCTCTAATTCCATCGGAAATTGAAACATCATACAACGAAAATCAAATTTTTGATTTCAGAAAAAAATATCTCGCCACGAGAAAAGTTTATTATCACTGCCCTCCACGTTTCGAGCACGGACAGATAGAAAAGATTCAGATAATGGCCGAGCAGCTCTTTTCTCTCCTGGGGATGCGGCATTTTGGACGCTACGATGGATGGCTTTTACCCGACGGCCGCATATGGTTTTCCGACTTCAATCCAATTAGCGGCATGGAGCAGAATAGTTTTCTCTTCCAGCAGGCATCGCAAATCGGCATGAGTCATCGCGATGTTCTCATACATATCCTCAAAACAGCATGTGCAGAATATGGCTTACAAGAGCCAACAATTCAACCACAAGACCAAAAAGGCAAAAAACGTATCAACGTAATTGGTGGTGGAACTAGCGCTGAGCGACAAGTATCTTTGATGAGCGCGACAAATGTTTGGCTCAAACTTCGACAGTCAAAAAAATATTGGCCGGAGCTTTTTCTCATGACGGGAGATGACGAAATCTGGCATACGCCCTATAACTTCAGCTTGAATCACACGGTCGAAGAAATTCACGCGATGCTTAAGGACGCTGAAAAAAATGAAGAATTTTTACGATCTCATAGAGAAAAAGTTCTCCTTAAATTGGCGTTAGAAAAAGATGAAGCGCAGGAAAACCTCTTTGCTCCGCGGAAAATGACGCTTAAAGAGTTTATGGAAATCGATGGATTTGTATTCCTCGGACTGCATGGCGGCATCGGTGAGGATGGTACAATGCAAGCGCTTCTGACGACAAACAAAAAGCATTTCAACGGTTCGCGGGCGGATGCTTCACATCTCTGTATGGACAAATACAAAACCGGCGAGCGCCTCAATACGCTTGTTCTTCAGGAAATTTACACCGCCGAGAAGAAAGTTTTTACGATTGATTTTTTTGATACACTCAGGAATCAGCCACAGTGGCAGAAATTCTGGATACAATTAAAAAAAGATCTCAGAGGCGGTGACTATATAGTGAAACCGGTAGACGATGGTTGTTCCGCAGGCATATGCCGTATTTCGACCTATACGGATCTGCAAAAATACATAGATTTTGCTAAATCGCGTGCACAGGAAATTCCGGAACACACCCTGAAGGACCAACACGGAATTATAGAAATGCCATCGCAAGCCATGAAACATATCATGCTCGAGCGGTTCATTCGCACAGACAAGGCACTCATTGCTAATAATAAACTTCGCTGGGACAAGAAAACCGATTGGATAGAGGTGACCGTTGGAGTATTGGGGAAAAAAGGAAAACTTCATGCATTTAATCCGAGTATGACCGTATCCATGGGACATATTCTCTCTCTCGAGGAGAAGTTCCAGGGCGGCACAGGAATTAATATCACACCTCCACCGGAGCCATTTGTGAAAAAGGAGGCTATAGAAAAGGCGAAACAGCACATCGAACTTGCGGCGAACACGCTCGGCATCGAAGGATACGCTCGACTCGATGCCTTTATGCACACGCAAACTGGCGAGGTATATATCATAGAGGCGAACACCCTCCCCGCTCTCACGCCATCAACGGTGATCTTTCATCAATCACTCGCGGAGCCCGAGCCCATCTACCCACGAGAACTTCTTGAGAAAATAATTGAACTTGGGTAATATATGAGCAGACGTAGGAGAACATTATTGTCAATTCAACGTATGACACTCAAAGATACCATCAAAGCAATCACTAGTTTTTTGGCCATATCAAGCCTTATTTTGACAACCGGTTGTTCATTGGTCGGCATTGGAAACAAGACGGAAAAACTGGATAAACTTGGAGTGAGCGTTGAGCGTCCCGCGAGCTGGTCAGACACAAAAATTCAGAATGATGAACAATACATCGATTATGTCGTGAGTATTCCTCAGGCAACGACAGAGAGATCGAATGTAGAGGGGCATATTGCCATTAGCGTGGTGAAACCGCTTGGAGATAAGGTAATTAATATCGAGGATGAGCTAAGCGGATTGGAAAAGTATATTGGAGCTAATGTCACGGAGATGAAGGAGATTGATAGCAAGGAAGTTCAACTCCTCGGAGAGAAGGCAAAGCGTGTCATCCTTCAGTTCCGCAACAGTGAAGATAAAAGCATCAGCGAGAAGGTTGTCATTACGCTCACCGTCAAAAATAACAAAGCCTATTCCATTATCATGGATGAGGATCCCGCTGATTTTGATAAGCAATTTTTAACATACGAGAAAATGGCTCTGTCCATGAAGCTCCTTTAGTAACGTGCAAGGATTTAGAATCCAAAATCCTCTCTTCTAGGGTATTTACCCCCAAGAACTTTATATGAAGCGCTTTCCATCTCCAGCTCTTCTTTGTCTGTATGATGATCGTACCCAAACACGTGCAGAAAGCCGTGAATGAGCATGTAAAGAAGCTCATTTTCGGGTTTAAGTCCTTTTTCTTTTGCTTGTCGGGCAATAGTCGGCAGTGAGAGAAATATCTCGCCGGCAACTACGGGTTCACCCTTAACAAAGGGAGTAAAATCCCTATCCTCTACGTAGGAGAATGAAATAACATCGGTCGTTGAATCTTTCCCTCGGTGTTCGCGATTAATTTTTTTAATTTCACTATCGGTCACGAAATAGACATTCAAAGAGAGATTTTTTACGGTAGCACCCTTTGGGCAATACGTCGTCAATCGTTGAAGAAGCATTTTTTCAGCAATACTAATATAGCGCTTCAGCGGCTCAATATCTACAATTCTTCGAGTTTTATTCTCATAGAGAGTATGCATGAAATGGTAAAATTAATTGAGGAATAACGTATGCATTGTATCCCATTCTCGCTTGTCTGTCGTCCAATATCCATAGAGGGCAACTCCTTCAAATACCTCTCGTTTACTGCGCCAGCTGCTCAGTCCGTCAATGACACCGCGCAATCCAAACTCAATATTTTCCGCTTTTGGATGAAATGTCTCACTCTCGGTATCATAGGTCGGAAGCCCGACAATCAATTTTGAGTGCTCCAGGACATTGGTGAGCCAAATTACCTCATTTTTCAAGAAATAACGGTAGAATCGGCCATCTTGAATGCTATTTTCATACGTCATCACTACGAGTTGATCAATTCGTGAATCAATTTTCCGAACATATTCTTTCGAAAGCGAATCACTCACGTGCATAAACTTTTGCGCTACATATATTACGGAACTTGGAAAGTATTCGGAAAGTGCTACGGATATGATTTTATCGCTTCCTATAGCCTTTCTTACATCTTCCAACAAAAATAAAAAATCACTGTCATTATCGACAATTGGCTCTATATCGAAGTGAATTCCACCCATACCGAGATCATCTACAAACATCTTTGATAGGTTGACGATATGAGTACGAACGGTAAGCGAATCAAGAGGAAGCTTATTTCGTATTTGTCCAAGCCATGGAATATAGATAATACGATCACTGTATACGCGAGCCACTTTTAGGAATTCATCTAGCTGATTATAGCGCTCCGGTGAGATATTTCCCGTCGAATCAATGGGGCCGACATGGAGATATACATACCGAATATGATTTTTTCCAAGTGTCTCTACGAAATCGCGAATTTCTTCAGGGGTATGTTTCTGTTCGCTCCATGCGTGCTGCGCCCAGACGGCATTTTGCCGTAAGTCAAAGTGCCCTTTTTCGAAGTTGGCGCTAGGGCCAAATACGATATACCATACAAAAAAAATGGCTACAGCAAGAGCAGAAACAACATACTTCATTATTTGGAATATTCGCGGAGCATCAGGGTTATTACCTACTCCCCTCTCGGCAACGGTTCGTGCATAGGCCTTAAGGCGATGTTTCATGTCGGGCAAGATAGGTTTGGATACTCGTAGTCCATGCTTCGAAGTCTTTTTGCGTCAGAGGTGAATCGGGCTGAAAGAAAACAGTGTCATCGATAAGTCCACTGAGTAAGGCAAAATTGACATATCGTGGATACCACCACATATGGGGAATGCGCGCGGAAATGTCCTGATAAGGAGTTTTTTGGGAGGCTATGAGATTTTTGCCGGAATCAATATTGACCGTATCGGCGAGTTCTTTTTGAAGTTCATAATAATCTTTCCATGGGAGAATACCGGTTGAGGAGAGGAGGATTTTAAGAGCTTGTATGCGGGTAATTGGCTGTTGAGGATGAAAGGGAGTCTGCGGTTCATCAGTAAAACCACGAACAATACCAAGAATCGTTCCAACCGTTATGGCAGCGTAGTATGGATCCGATGGCTTCACGTCAGGATAGAGCTGAAGGATAGGGGAAAGAGTGAGGCCGGAAAAACTCGTCTGGGAAGAAAACTGATAAAAGCAAAACTCAAGCTGCGCCATGCAGGAATCAATAAAGTCCTTATTTTTGGTATCAAAATGAAAGGCTTTCATAATCTGAACCATAAAAGAGCCTCGACGAACAAATCCCGAAGGAGGCGCCACCGTATAGGAAACTTCTCCATGGGGAAATAGAGGGCCTGGAATATATTCTACAGCTCCGGTGGTAGTAAGATCATTTTTGGCTTCAGGAGCTCCAATTACCATGTCGCGATTTCCATCATTATCAAAATCACCAACAATGATACTGTTTCCAAACCAATCATTTGAGCTTCTACCCTGAATAGTCAAATCAGCAGGAATTTTTGAGAAATTCCATGCCTTATTATTACGTGGAAAAAAACTTAGGGCATAGACGCGCCCTAGTTTCGTAGTGCTACCGGGGGCCACCGTAGGGGAGCCAATAATCAAATCTTGAGTTCCATCATGATTGAGATCTGAAACGCTCACGGCGCCACCAATAAGCGACTCCTCGTTAGGCGCATAGACACGGGAAAGTTTTGCATGTTGAAGTATGGTATTCCTCTTGCCCCAAAGAATATATATTTCCCCCTGACTTTTATTTTTCAAATAGGGAAATGATCCGATAATGAGATCGTCGATACCATCGTTATTGAGATCTCCTGCCGTCAGAGAATACCCAAACCAGTCAAAGGAATGATCGGTCGTAAAAAGAGTATCGTTAGTATCGGTAGGATCCTGATGGGGAGAAGATAAAGCAGTAGATATATCAAGATTATCAGGACGGACGCTCTCAGGGCCAACTCTGACCATTCCCTTCATATCAAGCTTTTTTCCTAATAAGATAGTTACCGTACCAGCCTGCTTCGCGGCATAGTTTGTAGCCATATAGGAACCAACAGCCAAATCGGTTTTTTTATCAGCATCAAAATCTCCATGAGCGAGAGTAATGCCGAAACGATCATCCAGGGTATTGCCGGTAAAAATAAAATCTGATGATACGGAGTCGAGTGGATAGGTAGTGCCGCGGGCTATGTCTTTTCTGCCAAAGATGACATGCACCTTGCCTACTCGCTTCATTCCACCCTGAGGAGCAAATGGAGCACTGATAATAAGATCACTTATTTTGTCTCCATTCATATCAGCACTGTCTATTGCAAAGCCAAATTGCTCATCCTCGCCACGGCCACGAATGGTCCAGTCAGCCCGAAAAGCAAAAAGGTCTATAGACTCATGGGGGGAGGGGAACGAGTGTCTACCATAGACAACATAGACGGCACGTTCGCCCGGAGCTCCCATAATGAGGTCATCGATGCCATCGCCGTTAATATCGCCACTGGCGAATGATGTTCCGAGCTCACCGCCACCTGTTACGCCAAGATAGGTAAGATCCGGCTTGGTGGTAGGATCCGCAAAGAGGGCACGAAAGTTCTTTCCACCGAAATATATTTCTATTTTTCCTACATTTTTCCCTTTATCAGTAGAGTAATAGGGGGATGTGATAACCAAATCGTCATAGCCGTCACCGTTATAATCCCCTTTTGCCAGAATGGCACCGAATTGAGAGTTATCGGAGTCACGGCCAAATCTCTGTATGGCTGCCTGTGGAGCGTCAGATCGAGATGAAAGAGCATAGGTATAAAACGGCTTTGAGTCGGCAGAAGCAGGCATAGGATTCCGGAGAACCGAGAAGGTGATAGCCCCAATCAAAGCGACAGCGAGAAATGACGAATTTTGACGATAGTACGGAAGCATGGGGCAGAAAAAAGGTAGCTGCATTATGGCGTTTCAGGGCTAAAAAGTAAAGCTACGCAAGGCTTGACGGATAGAGCAATAATTTTTGCTTAGACTTTATGGGATCTCTCCCTATAATGGACAGTAGACAGGACGCAGGTAGACAGCACATAGATATGTCTCTCCGATACGTCCACACTCGATAGACACATAATAGACAGAAAAATATGTCGACAATAGTAGAAAATAAAGATGTAATTGATAGAAAAGCAGCAAGTAGACTGTTGAAAGTTTCAATGCGCACGCTTGATAGATATAGACATGCTGGACAGCTAACAACAAAAATTATAGACAACAAGATATTGCTGAGCAGAAGCGAAATAATCGAGCTTATGGCTAGCCAAAGAAGTAGAATAACAAGACATGATAGACATACCGAAAACGCTAATATGTCCAACGACACGATAGTAGACAAGGGTACTAAGAATAGAGACAATGCAGATAAAAATGAAAAGGATGACGAACCAATTTTTGTAGAAACACGAACCTCGACCAACAGGCAATCCAATACAGAAAAAAATCACGGAAACATTGCCGAGCCACACGTGAGGGATTACGAGCTCATAGAGACCTATAAAAAAATGTATGAGCAACTTGCTACCGAGCTGAAGGCTCGCCAGGAAGAGTTAGAGGGCGCGCACTATCGTATTGGTCAGCTCGAAGGTCAGATCAGATATAGCGTTCCCCTTCCAGAACATAGAAACGAAATGCAGCGCCTTCTCACGTCCGGTAAGCAGCTCGAAGAAGAGGTTGCGGAGAAGCTTCTCCGTCTCAAGAAGATTCGAGAGGCTCTGTATTATGAAAAGCTGAACAAGCGCATTTATTTGGGGATCGTTATCACTCTTCTGTCATTACAGCCGCTCTGGTTTCTTTTGAAGTAGCGATGAGGCCTAGTCTTCCTCGGCTTTAATCAACTTTGTTCATATCTATCCTATCTTTCTTTTCAATTTTAAGTGTCTTTCCTGGATGTTTTTTTTCATACCTTCGTAGAAAACCACCTACTTGCCGAAGGATATTTTCCATCGTGAGGGAATCGCCAATAGCGGCCAAAATATAAGGTGGCTGCAAGATATTTCCTTTGAGAAGGATTTGGCCGCTAGGTATACCATCAAGTCCAAAAGTGTTTCCCGTCAGTCTAACGCCATTGAGACTTACCGCTTCCGCTCCGGAATTGAAGAGTTCATTGATAAGATCAACCAGCGAGGTAACCTCAGTGCCGATTGGTGCACTCACTCGAATGCCGGGTCCATAAACAGGCAGGCCACCCGTGATGACTTTGAACCTATGTATCTCATCTTCAAGTGCCTTGAGACTGAGAGAGCTGTCTTTGGATTTAGCCAATACCTCCTCAAGCGAGCCGGTTTCATCAGTGAGACTCTTATTGGTATCACGCAGAACCTGAAGTTCTCGGAACATATTTGAAGCAGAATCGCGTGTATTGACGATGGTGATTCCTATAAACGATCTTGATTGAATAACGAGAAACACTCCAAGCAGTAAGCTTGTAAAAAGAATCATTTTTTTTCTACCGGAATTAAGGTCGTGCAATAACATATTTGAGGCGGAAATCGCCATTATAAGGTGATAAAGATACGTGACTTCTCAGCATGAGCGTAAAAGGCATACCAAACTGGGTCGCTCGCTTCTTGAGATCCATGAGAGTAGTGGCATCATTCAATCTGGCATAGAGGAAGTCTTCATCCGAAACGGCCGTAATAATAAAAGGCGGAGCCACATAAAAGTTATTCACCAGGATGCTATTTCCAACGGCACTAATATGGGTAGTCGGAAGTATGCGCTGATTGTTGATGGCGATTGCCGAAGCGTTGCCGGTACGAAGGAGATTAATAATATCACGCAAATCAGCGGCCTGCACGAGCGCTTCAGGAACTACTCCGGTGGATTCACGGTTAGCTCCAGGACTGTCATTCAGCTGAATTTCGATGCCCCTTCCTCTCGCGGAAGTTAATCCCGCCGCTGCCTTCAGCTCATCGAGATAGGACAATTTTGTTTTTGAAAGAAGGGCCTGATTTTTCTTTTGCTGTTCATCAATCTGACCATTCAGATTAGCAATCTGATTACGGAGAATTCCCTGTTCATCAAGAAAGTCCTTGATGAGATTCTGTCTCGCCTGATACTGGTCAGCCGGATAGGCTCCATCGAGCGGAATGCCGGTTCGAAACTGCGCGGCAAAAAACAAACCAATCAAAACCCCCAATACGACGAAGATAGTAGAAAGTCGAACGCTCATGGTGTAATTATAGCTCATACACTCGCCTTTGAGCGAGTGTATTTGTCTCCCGTTCCCATCTGATTGCATTTTCCCCTTCTCTATGCCATTATTCGGACATATGATTGGAATTTTCGACTCCGGCTACGGCGGACTTACGGTACTGAAAGCACTTCGAAAAAGACTTCCTCAATACAATTATTTGTATCTCGGAGATAATCTCCGCGTGCCATATGGCTCCCGTTCACCGGAAACAATTCGTGAATTTTCCGAAGAGGCCCTTCAATTTTTCTTCAATAAAAATATTCCCCTCACTATCTTTGCCTGCAACACCGCCTCGGCGGTGGCTCTCCCCTACCTCCAAGAAAAATATCTCAGAACTCTTGGGATCAAAGATAGCGCAGCATCCCTTGTGGGCAAAAAAGTTCTGGGCGTAATAATTCCCGTCGCCGAAAAAGCGATCAAAATAACAAAAAACAAACGCATCGCCATTGTCGGAACCCGTGCCACCATCAACTCAAAAGCCTACGAAAAAGAACTTCACAAACTCGATCCCAATATCAAAACTCTCGGCCAAGCCTGCCCACTGCTCGTGCCACTCATTGAGGAAGGTTGGCATCACAAACCAGAAGCCCGCTCCATTCTGAAAAAATACCTCGCCCCCATCAAAGACTTCGCCCCAGACACATTAATCCTCGGCTGCACGCACTATCCCATCATGCACAACGTCTTCGAGGACATCATGGGCACTCGCGTACATGTACTCGACTCATCCGCCATCGTCGCCGACTCCCTCGCCGACTACCTCAACCGTCATCCCGAAATCGAATCCCAACTCACCAAGAACTCCGATCCATCCAAATTAGGCACGGTAACTTTCACCTGCACCGACGCCCCCGAACGATTCAGCGAGTTCGCGCAGAAGTTTCTTGGGGAAAAGATCATGGTTGAAAAAATTACCCTTCAGTCAACGGAAAAATAGCGGATCAAAGCCAAAATATCATCAGTCGATGTCATCTTTTTGTTAACTTCCCATGCTAGCATTCATGATATACGTTATGATTCTAGGCTATGGATAAAGATTTCAAAGGGTGGCATTCAAAAAAAAGAAAAAATAGAAAATCAAAATGAAATAATATCTTTTCGAGAGAGAGATATTTGGTAGTGTCACTTAGGGCTAAATCTTGGGCATGAACAGGATGGAAAAGGTGAAGAATTTAGTCGGCCAATACTAATCATAAGAAAATTCAACGAATTCCTTTTCTGGGGAGTACCACTCTCAAAAGTACTGAAAAAGAACCCATATTACATTCCGTGCAAATCCAGCGACGGAAAAGTGAGATCGGCAATGATCTCACAATTACGCCTTTTTAGTGCGAAACGCATTACCGACAAACTTTCATTTGCGGAAAAAGATTCATTTGAAGAAATCAAAAAAGACATCAAACAGTTATTTTGATTGGCTTTATATTTTCCCCGCCACCCTTTCGGGGGCGAAATCCTTTCGAACACTATTCACAGCCTGTGAAAGGAACGAAGGTCATTTGTACTCACATTGTATCAAATTATGGACGTATGCTCAAGCCTGCACTTCCCTAGAGGCTAGATTTGATTTATTTGCTCCTAAATCGTATAGGGAGGTAGTTAGACTCCCATGGCGCAACAAGTAAAGCTCTAGGAAGCATGTTGCATCGGCTGCCCTGTAAATCGATCTATGTGGCTATACCAGACGGGCGTCCCATCGGCCTTCCGGCCTTCCATGCTGATAGTATGTTCGCTTTGATTTACGCTTCGAGTAAACATTACCGTTGTGGCCTCCCTAAGGTTTCTCAGATGAAAAAATGCGTTGAGTACGGCCCCCGTACTCGCACGATGAAAGGTGGCTAATTTTTGAATTGCTTCCTGTGGCGTCATAGGCTTATTTATTTCGATAAATGCATCAAAATTTCCCTTAGGTTCCTCAGCCAAGACTGCCGCAACGGCGTCATGACTATTCGCGATGTGGCCTGATTCAACTTCGTCTGCCGGCTGGGGTTTGGCAGCAGCAGCGGGTGACATTAATTTTTTTTCAGTTACGTATCGTAAAACTTTCGAAAGCAATCTTTCATGTCTCGTACCGGCCCCATAGTAACCCCTCGTTTCATCATTTAGGGCTTTCATAACAGCATCATATCCCAGCGTCGCCAATGATTCCGCAGCCAATGCAACAAGCTCTCCTTCAATTCTTGCTCGCTCTTCTTCTTCTCGAACAGCCTTTGTCTGAAACACATCCCCGGAACCGGTGGTATATCCCACAGCGAGAAAATCGCGATGTTTTACCCCAACCGCGCTCATAAACTCCCCAATGTCCGTATAACCCGATTCGATTCCCATGCGAATATAGTAATATAATACAAAAACATTATACATCATTTTGTATATTTAGTAAATAGGGCGCGATGGTCATTGCTATTCGTATAAAAGATGACATAACCATCTTATTTCCCTAAAATAGGCATTTTTAAAGCTGGAAATTTCGGCGCCGAAATTACAGATTAGGACAGTGAAAGTATCAAAGTCAAACAATATTTCAATCCATCTCGGCCGACGAATCGTTACTCAAGTCATTTGCTGAAACGAATAATAAACGAAAATAAGAATCAATGTTATGAGTAACATTGGAACAATGAGCCATAAATAATCTTTCATAAAAAGTACTTAAAAAAAATAATTTATTTCTTCTTGCACTCATCAACCGCCAATCTCAAGCCGATGCATTGATTCATAGCAACTCCCAGCTCTCCACCAGGTCCGCCCGCGGTTGTTTGGCACTGGCCGTTGATTTTGTTATACATACTTTCGGAGGTCTGACCAAGCTGCGCCTCAAAAGGACATTCACACGCATTATTTTTGAATGTACCACCGCTTTGTTCGCAATTATATTGGACTATTTTATCAGATTCATTTGGCGTAACTGATTCCCCTTTTACAAAATTGCACATAGGGGAGGTACTTTGAGTTTGCTGACACAACCATGGTGCCCTATTCTCCAGGGCATCAAGCGTAATGACCCAGTCGAAAAGATGCGTATAGAAATAACTTACAAAAAGTAAAAAAAATGCGGCGTTAGCCAATACAGAAAGAACAATAAGTATTTTTTTCAGCATAGAGAGGTATTGTAAATAAGGATATAATTATTGTTATTGTTTTGCGTACTTCATGGCCAAGAATAGGCACAGCATCAAGAATGCCTCTACGACGGCCAGTGAGTCCGTAACTCCACCAATATAGAGCGATAAGGCGATCATCACCAGCGCAATGAGGATATATGTAACAATCTTAAGTATCCATTTACCGATAGAGTAGAGGACACGATAAGCAGCTGAGGTTTGTGGAGGTGTATCCATATAATTTTTACTCCCACTCAATCGTTCCCGGTGGCTTGTGCGTAATATCATATAAGACCGCACTCACGCCCTTGATCGCCATTAATTGATCACTCAATTTTCGCAACAGGGCGAAATCCATCTCGTAGAAATTCGCAGTCATCGCCTCTTCGGAACAGACAGGACGCAAGACAATAGTTTCACCGGCGCGGCCGTTCAACTTCACCGGAATCAGAATAACGGGGAACTGCCAGATAGCGTTGTGTATCCCCTTCTTTACGCAGAAATCTTTTACCACGGCATCGGCACGTTGTAATAATTTCACACGCTCCGGGACCATATAACACGCTCCGGAAAATTCAACTTTGGAAATTTCCTCAGGGGCACAAGACAGCACTACGCGATTCAGGGCAGAGAATTGATTCGTTAAACGAGTGGAAATACTGGCCAACCGTTCCCAATCTGCCTCACCCGTAAGTACTACGGGATTTTTATACGAACGACTATCACCCTGTACGCCAACACTTTGCACCGGCAACATATACGCCTTCAGTGTATCTTTTTTCAATACCTCATTCATTTTTTTCTCAGTAGCTTTCCATGTGGTAGGCAGTTCGGCTTTCTTCGCGCACAAAATACGCACGCCCAAGCCCGGACCAGGGAATGGATGTCTCATAATCATGCTTTTATCCATACCAATTTTTTCTCCAATCTGGCGAACCTCATCTTTGTAGAACTCTTTCAAAGGCTCAATAATAAGCCCTTTTTTGATCATCTCCTCAATCTGAGGCACTCGGTTGTGATGCGTTTTGATTTTAGCAGAATGCTTGGTACCGCCAGTCTCAATCGTATCAGGATAAATCGTACCCTGTCCGAGTATCCAGTCTTTGGAATTGAGTTTCATTTTCTTCAAGACACGTTTTTGCACCTCGAGGAATGTATCTCCAATAATGGTGCGTTTCTTTTCCGGAGAAGTAACACCTTTCAATGCCTTGAAGAAGTCTGCGCTCGCATCCTCGATATGGAGATTTTTGAATCCGGCTTTTTCCATAGAGTCATGAACCTCTTTTGCCTCGTTCTCTCGCATTAATCCTGTATCTACAAATAATCCATAAACATTATTCGCACCCAATGTTTTCTCCAGCAAGGCAAACGCAACCGATGAATCGACGCCGCCACTTACCAACATAAATACATTTCTATTCTTCACCTCTTTCTGAATATTCATTTTCAACTGCTCGATGTACTCTTTCAAATTCCATTCTTTTTCTGCGTTACAAACATCCACAAAATTTTCTAGCATTTTCTGACCATTTGGAGTGTGGGTAACTTCCAAATGAAATTGAACACCAAAGAATTTTCGATATTCGTCAGCGATAGCAGCGGTCTTGCAGCCCTCTGTAGAGGCAATCACCTCCATGCCGATCGGGAGTTGCGTAACTTCGTCGCCATGGCTCATCCAGACCTCCTGCTCGTCTCCCATGAACTTCAAGACACCGACATTACGGGAAATATCTATTTTGGCACGGCCATACTCTTTGACCCCGCCGGATTTAACCTTACCTCCGAGGATGTGGGCCATCAGCTGGTGACCATAGCAGATACCAAGTACAGGAATATTCAGCTTAAAAATCTCAGGATCGCAGGTTGGGGCGCCTTTTTCATACACACTATTTGGACCACCGGAGAAGATGATACCTTTATGAAATCTCAGCTTCAAAGCCGGGGTATTGGCATCAAAAATCTCACTATACACGCCGAGTCGACGAATTCTGTTCGCGATCAAATGTGCGTACTGACCCCCAAAATCTAACACAGCTATCTTATCCATATGAGTGCATTATACACTATGGTACTATAAGTCCAGTATGTCGCTGCGAAGTATTATTTTAGCTTTATTTTTGGGGTTAACCCTCTTGCCGCAAGGCTGGAACAAGGTTGATACTGCCTTGCATGGAACTCTGATTTATGGTCTGGGCGCACTTCTTGTGGCACTTCTTTTTTTAAGCTGGAAGGAACTTTCAGCATCTGAGTTTGATTGGAGAAAGAAACTATCGCTCGCGAATGGAGTGAGAGTAAGCGCGATAGCACTTGCACTTTGGTTCGTTAGTGCAAAAATATCTTCACCAATTCAAAATTTTGGCTGGAGTGAGGTAGTGATGATGACTTCAGGAATCGGAATATTTTTCATCGTGCAGACATGGAAAGAGGAAGAGCAAAAAAAACTTCTTAAAGTAATGCTCGTATTGGGAATTGTAAGCGCGCTTTTCGGACTTGTTCAGTATTTGTATCGTCCCGAAAGTCGCATCGCTGGGCCATTTTTTGTCTCGGAATTTACATCAAGCTATTGGCCAAATGCATTTGGCACCTTTCTCCTCTCGATGTGGCCACTATCGTTTATGCTTCAGAAGAAGGCATGGAAAATAATATCAGTCGTCATATGTATTTCCGCGCTTTTGCTTACTTTTTCTCGTGCCGCTTTTTTAGTATTATGTTTGCAGCTCGTAATTTTGGCTTTCACACAACGCAAAACACTGTTCAGTTTTAATATAAAAAAAATATTTACTTCGCAAATTAAAACATTTTTACTTATTTCAGTATGCGTACTCGCGCTTACGGGAGGCTTGCACGCGCTCCGTCCGATGATAAACAGCCACGAGACAAATTCTTTTTTGAAAAAGGCGACCTTCGCAGGAACGGAGCAGCAGACATCATTTCAGGAGCGATTTGATTTTATGAAGGGAGCCATTCAGCTCATGCCAAAACATCCGATATTCGGCAGTGGACCATTTTCATTCCGTTTTGTATATCCAACGATTCAGAGAGATTTCCTCGCTATTGCCGATCATCCGCACAGCTGGTACCTGAAGATTGGGCTTGAGGAAGGCATTCCCGCGCTTATATTTTTTCTGGTGCTCATCGGGGGCGTGTTTGGAAGGCTTATGCAGGAGCAGAATAGAGAAAAAACCGGCAGCAGTATGGAAGTGATATTGTTACTTTCAGTTTCCGGTACACTTCTCCACTCTCTCGCGGATTATAATATGAATTTTATGACGAATCAGATAGTTTTCTGGATTATTCTTGGAATGGCGGCAAGTAAAATATATATAAAAAAATGGCCGCAAAAGAGTCACCATAGGCATGGAATTACGCTATTCTCTGGGATTGTAGCGGTCATGATATGCGCAACCACGGCATCGATTGGATATGAAATGTATCTTTCTCTCACGAAAAATTTTGAACGAATGCAGTTTTCACGTAATTATTTTTTAGAGATGTCGGGCGACGCAATGAAGAAAAATACTCTTCCGCTAGCGGAAAAATATGCGACATTGCAAACTCAGAAAAACCCCTATGATGCATTCGCATGGGATATGCTGGGACAGATTAATGAAAAAAATAGGAAAAATAAGGAGGCGATTATTGCTTACGAGAAGGCAATAAAGGCCAATCCGGCAAACTTCTTCAACTTCTACAGAGATTATTTTCGAATAGCTAGGGCGATGAATATACTCAATACAGAGGCATATCGTGATATGAAAAATCAGGCATTAGGTCTTCTGCTCGCTTATCCCGCAAAGGTGAAGGCGAACATTCACTACACGGCGCAGACGTCGAACGCGCAGGATGGGGCGATGCTCGCAAAGGAATTGGGGGATATAAAACTGGCACTAAAAATACAAAGGGCGCTTCGAGACTTTCGTCTCTCGCGCCCAAGGATTTCTAAATAATATATAGAGAGTCACCTCTCGATATCCCCTACCCTACCTTCTTTCTGAGGAGTCGGCTAATCAACTTGGCAGCCTCAGCTCTATTGAGGTTTCTACCCGGTTCAAACTTTCCAACAGGAGTTCCATCAACAACTCCGAGTTTGTAGGCGCTATGTACCGCCTGTCCAAACCAAGCGCTGTCCGGAACATCACTGAATGATCGGTCATCTCTCCAAGGCAGGTCTACGAAGAACTCAGTATCGTTATTGTATTCATAGAATCGTGCAATCATGGCGACCGCTTCAGAGCGAGATATCAGTGCTCCAGGTTTAAAACTATTATCAGAATAACCCTTTATTAAGCCCTTTTTTGAGCTATCAGCAAGGATATCATAGTACCACTCGAACGGTTGAACATCTTTGAATACGGCATCACCCTCCATGGAACCATCCATGCCAAAGCTCGAAGGTGCATCCCCGTACACTCCACGATAAAGCATCGCGAGGAATTCAATACGGGTAACTTGTTTCTCCGGTTTGAATGAGTTGTCACTATATCCTTTGACTACGCCTCGTGCTTTCAAATTTTTAACATCAGAAGCATACCACTGATCTTGTGGAACATCGGAAAACTTTGAAGCGACTCGTTCGTACTGATTTGAGAATGCATTGAGTATTTTGGATGACTTTGCGACACTCTCCCAATAGGAACTTTCATAAGCCCTTGAGTCGAAATAAAACTTCATCGTAGCGGAATCCACGGTCGAAGACGATGTACCCGAACCGCTAAGACGCTGCCATGGTGAGAAGATCTGATCGACGGCATTTAAGGCAATATTTACATCCACATATGGCTTACTTTCCTCATCCAAGCTGGCGTAATATTGCTGGACTATTTCCTTGGAGATACTGGTAATTTCGCTGAGATTGAGGGAGAAAAGTATACTCACGTCAGTTCTATTCATAACACTGCCAAATTCCGTGGTATCCATGCCGGTCTTGTAGCTTGTCATGACATCAGGCTTGGATGAAATAACAAGTACTCCGTCTTTGGTTAGATTCACAACGAGAGAAAGCATGGTGGACATACGGGGAAAGACTCCCTCGAATTCATTCCAGAAGTCACTTCCCGGCGTGAAGGTAATAGAAAAATCATAGAGTCCGCCAAGCATTGGACCGGCGATAGAAACACCTTCCGGTATCTCATTATTAACAATCTCCTCATACATTTTTTTTAAGGTGGAAGTCATTTCCGTTTCATGACTTTTTACATCAGCCATAAAGGTAAATGATGGCAAGAATGTCCCATTCCCCTTTTCTACCGTGAAGGAGTATCCATTCGTCAAAAAATTTGAAAAGTCATTCTCGAGATCAATTTCATCACTCGTAGAACTTACATCAATTTCGTCACTAAATTTCGTAGTTAATGTTTTCCCATTCTTTATGATTTGCGCAAGATTAGAACCTTCAATATAAAGAAGTGGATGTTGCGCGGTAGCATATGTATAAAGAGAAGGAGCGAAAGGAGAAGGGTCAAACACATTATTCTCAGAATTTGCATCATGTACAACAACCGTATTCATCGAAACGCCTCCTTGAAATTGAGAGAGGGCGACACCCATATGTTGAGCCACGTTAAAGATTGATTGTTTCGCGCTTTTTCCGCTACTCATCTCGTCTTTCACATCTTTCAGCGCGGAGGTAATGTCCACATATGCCGTGAGTAGTGAGCCAGATCCAACGCTACCGACCGCCGTTTGATAGTTTTTATTCTTCGTAAGTACTTCACCCTTATCTATTTTATCAAAGAGTGATTTGATACTTGCTTCAGAGTTGGCACCAACAAAAAATCCACTCACGCGTGCTATGGGCTTTTTCTCACTATCTGAAGACGTAGGTAGATAATATTCATGACTCGCATATGTTTTTTTATCAAGATCTTTTCCATTGAGATCCATGTAGCTTGTCCACTGGACATCATTGATGGTCATGACGAAATAATCACGAAGGTCACCAAGAGACGATCCGGCATGGGAGCCAGATGCGAAAGGTCCACCAGTGAGGACATCTTTAGCGAGTGATGCATTTTTTTTCGCGGTAGCAGCATCATCGGATGATGACGGAGTAGTATCAAACATTTCGGTGGCAAGATTTATCAAAGAATCAATGAGACTTTTTGGGGTAAACTGCGTAAGATCAACCTGTACAAAAGTAGTCACATCGTCCGGCATAATATCCGCAGTGGAAGTTGTAGCAGCGAAGCCCGTGCTTGGAAGTAAAAGTGAAAAAGCCAAAAGTGCCGTAAAGGCGCGTCTGAACAATGGTGTGGCCATAAAATAAAACAAAGAAATACGAGCAGGGTCATTCTAGCCTAGATTGGTACATTTGTGAAATATTTTAAGGCTATTTAAAGCTGCACAGATGAACGTATATTGACAGATAAGCATTAAGGGGTAAAATATCAACCTTAGAATAATTTTTTTAACCAATACTACTATGGCAGGAGGATCAAGCACACCAGCGGAAAAGGTAGCAAGGCCGGAACAAATGGCTGCATTAGTTGCCACAGCAGCGGTAGAATTATCTGCAACAGAACAGAAAGACGTTCAAAAACGCGATGCTATTCTTGCCGCAGTAATGTATGGGGTACGCGAGGAGATATGTATTATTTTTGACGCAATGGATGTGCCACCCAATGATCAGGGAGTATCAATTGAAAAATTCTTGGGAAGTGGAACGACACTGATCGCTCGAAGTCCGATTGATACCGATGGGCCTGCCAGATTGCTAGAATATGTAGTGTCAAATAGAGCAATAAGCAAAAAAGGTCAGGAAATAAGTATGGCTAATAAAGAGGATGGCCAAGGGAATATGGAGCGGGATCAGAGCCCGTTGGACATATATATGGCCGGAATGAGAGATCTCCTCAAAAATATTTTACGAAAGGTGGAACTTAAAGATTTTGGTAAATTTGAAGTAAAGGTGGTTGCCACTGACTACGCGGGTGTAGACGAGTTGAAAGGCACGCATATTGTCATACATGAAAAGCTTGCGACCTTTACTCCTCCAAAGGCTTCATCAAGGGGAAAAGAATAACATCTTTGAGATTCTCTTGATTCGTAAGGAGTGCGAGAATGCGGTCAACGCCCATGCCCCAGCCGGACATGGGTGGCATGCCGTGTTCCATGGCTAATACATAGTCATAATCAGCTTCCATTGCCTCTTCATCACCGGCAGCTTTTAGGGCGGCTTGTTGCTCAAAGCGTTGACGTTGGTCTACGGGATCAACTAATTCCGAGTACGCGTTTACCACTTCCCACGAGTTTACGACGAGCTGGAAGCGGTCGGTAATATCGGGATTGGTATCGTTCCTTCGAGCAAGCGGAGAGAGGTCAATCGGGTGAGATGTTACGAAAATAGGCTGGATAAGTTGTGGTCGGACGGTTTTTTTGTAGAGAACATCAATCAAATTTCCACGTCCAAGTTTTGCCGTGTCTTCGAGCACAATCGCCTTTTCGGCGATTGCTTTTCGTATCTCATCTGCCGTCTTTTCCTTGTAAATATCAATGCCCGACTTATCTAAAATCAAATCTCGAAGCGTCATACGTGGCCATTTCTTGCTGAAATCAATCTCAGCCGTACCGACCGTTATCGTGAGCGTGCCAAAAAGTTCCTGAATAAAATGTTTAAATAAATTCTCGGTGAAATCCATATTGTCTTCGTAGTTCCAATACGAGGCGTAATACTCGAGCATCGTAAACTCCTGGAGGTGCGATGGATCCATGCCTTCATTGCGGAAGCATTTAGCAAACTCGAATACGCGCTCCAGGCCGCCAACTACGGCGCGCTTGAGGTAAGTCTCCGGTGCGATTCGCAAATAAAAATCTCGATCAAGCGCGTTATGATGTGTCATAAATGGCTTCGCCATAGCCCCACTCGCCTTCGCCGACAAAATAGGAGTTTCAATTTCAATGAATTCATTTTTTTCCAAGTATCCACGAATAACCTGAATCAGCCGACTCCTCATCTTCATGCGCGCAAACGTCTCCGGACTCATAAGCATATCCAAATAACGATAGCGATATTTCATCTCCTGATCCTGTACGCCGTGCCATTTTTCTGGCAGTGGCATCAGTGTTTTCGACAGCAACGTAAACTCACGAACCAATAGTGTCGTCTCGCCGTGTTGTGTTTTGAATAGTTCTCCCTTCACGCCGATAAAATCTCCCGCATCAATTTTTTTCGTAATAAATTTGTATGGTTCATCTTTCAAGACATCGCGCATGAAACACAATTGAACTCTTCCGGAAATATCCTGCAGCTGCGCAAAACTTAATTTTCCATGAGAACGGAATGTCATCACGCGACCGGCCAAAGAAATTTCTTCACCAGAGCCTATACCGCCCGCCACCACATCATCCGTCTCTCGCATACCTTTATCACCAAGCGTGCGCGCCTCTACCGCCGTATGAG
This sequence comes from uncultured Candidatus Peribacteria bacterium, assembly GCA_964356305.1. Lineage (GTDB taxonomy): Bacteria > Patescibacteriota > Gracilibacteria > UBA1369 > UBA12463 > CALREA01. The sequence continues at coordinate 6,271 of CAYHGS010000009.1, read as the reverse complement.
TTCGCTCAAACCGCTCAGGATACGGCTGTACTCCACCTGCGCGCATCTCTTCCAGCTTCTTCATTCGATCAAAATATTCTAAGGGCTGCCTAGGTTCTTCCTTCGCCTCCACTTTTTCATCTTTCTGTACTTTGGCAGGTTTTTTAAATTCAACTACTTTCTTTTTTCTCAAAAAATCAAACATGATAATCAATACATAAAATATAAAACCCTAGCCGCTTCAGTATACGGCGCAAAGCTACATTACCTCAAGGGTAAATAATATGAAATCCTTCCAGAACCGCTTCGCAAACAAAATGTTGAAGGAGGCTCGAATCACCACCTTCTTGAGCTTTACTTAGATAGATGAAGTATTTCTGTCGATTTTCATTCCGAATAAGTGCCGGAGGAAAATTATGTCGAAGAAGCATTCCTGTCATAAGCAATCTGCCTATACGTCCATTACCATCTCCAAAAGGATGAATTTTTTCAAATTGCGCATGGACTTCAGATACCCACGCGATAATATCCCCGGAAGACTCAGTAATTTTTTCACAAAGAGACATCATAAGATCGGGAATTTTCATGTAATTCGCCGTCACGACTCGTGTTCCCAGAATCCGCACAGGATGTCGTCTATAGGTACCGGCATCCGGATGGATGCCACTCATGAGAACACCGTGTAGTTGTAGAATAAAGTTTTCATCAAATGCGCCACCAATACGAGAATGCTCAAAAAGAATATGCAGCGCGGTCTGATGATTTTTTGCCTCCAGTTGCTCGCGAAGCGTTTTATTCGGGATAACTTTATTGTGAAATAAAATCGCATCTGTTTCGTTCTCGCTCAGTGTACTTCCCTCGATTTTATTGGAGTGGTAGGTAAGAGAAAGGTCAAATTGATCACGCAGATCCGGACGGGACAAGATAGTCTGCAAAATATTGCTATATTTTTTGCATCTCATCTTAAGGGCATGTTTCTTCGCCTGCAATACGCTTTCCGGAATAATTTTTTCACCGCTATATTCCAAATACAACGCATCAATCTTTGCTTGTGACTTAGGCCGAGGTTGCGCCCCGGCATTGATCCATCGATTGAGCGCCACGAATGTAACGCCTACCTTGGCAGCCATCTGCTCCTGTGTAAGACTCGAATACTGCTGTATCAGCTTTAATTTCTCCTGAATGGTCATATGATCTAGCTTAAAACTATATATAGTTTAGCATATTTCAAGGAAAATATATAGTTTTTTGTATAAATTGGCTACGAAACCTCAAGAGTAAATATCTTTTCGATGGCCGATATCATGAACGAGAAATTTTGTAGATGTAAACGTAGACTCCTCCGGAAGATATTGTAATAAAATGCGATACGATCCAACCCGCAAACGGTGAGTAACAGGGCTATGATTTTTCATAGAGATCAATAAAGAAAAAATATGCGGATGCTGCTTGAGATCCTTAAGCTTCCGCTCCACGCGTGAACGAATATCGAAAGGCAATATGCGAAAGATTTTTATGGATTGTTCGGTAAAATCAAAAACGACCATAGTGCATTATTAAATACTAAAATCACTTCGTCCCGAAGCAAGAGACGCCTCCCATTTCTTTTGCAACTTCTCCCTATTTTTCCATATCTCATAATCCTCCATATAATCTTCAATAATCTCATCACACCCATCGTAATAGGGGAGCAAGATAATTTTCCCCAATCCCCTATTGGTAACAATATAGGGTGTCGTCTCAATCGAGTCGGCGATCTGTCCAATTTTTTGCTGCATCTGGGTAGTGGTTATAATGCGTGCCATAGAGATATATGATTAGATATATGATTACATATATATTGTATCATATAGAATGACATATTTCAAATAAGAACACCGCGAGAATATCAGACGCTTCTAACAAAAAGCTGACCAAACCATTGCAAATTTCTGACATGGATATAAATCCAAAGCTGGTTTTGTATAAATCAGCTTCACACAAATATGGTTGACATATATAAATAAAAGCATAAAATATAAACCTTATCAATTACATAAAACAATATGAGTGATATTTCAACCCCTCGTACGCATACCACTGGCCAATTCGAAGCGGTGCGTGTGGTAACTGATGCGCCGGAAACAAATAGCGAACAGTTGCTTGCTATTCGAGCAAAACTTGCCCAAGAAATCAATCACGTCAACACTCGCCTTCGTGGCCGCCTCATCACTCCAGAACAAACTCGAGAAATCTTCGAGGGCACCAATCTCTTCCGAGGTACCGATGAAGCCAACCAACTCTACGGCACACGCCTCACCCCAGAAATCGTTGCACAAGTTCCATTCACATTAAGCGAAGGAGAAGTTAGCAATGCACTTCGTCTCAGAACGCCAATCTCTCTCCACGTGAAAGAATTTGGTCACGGCAAAAGCGCACGAACATCAACCATGCTCAACCTCAACGACCACGTCGCCACAACGCAAGATTGCAAGGCTCTTTACGACACAAGCTGGTACAGGGAAGAAGACTTCGCCAAAAACGCCGCCGACAAACTCGAATGGCGCCAGACAACACCAGGCGTCGTCCCCGGCACATTAGGTAAAGACTTCCTCGGTCGAACAGATCTCAGTATCAAATATCTTCGGGAAGAGTTTTTCAAAGGCAGCACGCTTCCAGTTCATTTCGTGCAAGCAATCGAGGAATGGAATACCGAGCGACCAAAAATTCAACCACTCGTTCAAAATTGGAATGGTGATCATCCATCAGGCCGAAAAAACTGGTACGTCGCCACAGAAATGCTCGAAAAGCTCCAGATTGTCCAGCTCCTTCGACCAACTCCGGCGAGCATCATGCAGGATATCATCAATGCAAAAGTGGCAGGTATTGCCATGCTCAAAAACACATACACTGATACCTCGGTTCGCCTTTCCCGCGGGGGCTTTGTGGACGTCGGCGATGCTGATTCCGACGGCGCGGGCGTGCTCAGTCGCCACCCGGATGGCGGCGGTGACGGTCTCGGCTCTTCCCTCTCCCGAAGTCTTTCTGAATAATTTGAATCTTTGAGTTTTGTATTTTGAATCTTTGATTTGCCCTACCTCTGGTAGGGCATTTTCATGTATACTCACCTTCGGCTCATGAAAGTGTATTCACGGATACACTTCGCCTTCATAAATAAGACTGCTTATCTCCTGCGAGTGCGAGGAATTCCCCGCCACATACTTATGCAAATGGTGCCAGGCGCGTTACGGCGCGCTTTGTCCCGTTGATGCCACAGACCGCAAGAAGATAAGGGAAGTTCGCAATTCCAACGGAAACTTTGTGAACGTCGGCAATGCTGATTCCAACGGCGCGAACGTGAACAGTCACAACCCGAATAACGGCAATGACGATCTCGGCTCTTCCCTCTCCCGAAGTCTTACCCTGTTCCAAGCTCTTGAGCGCGAGCATAAGTGCGTAGCGCGAGAGGCTTGGGCAGCTATCCCCGAAGGGGGTTACACCGCTCATGCATCATATGTAGCGGAGTTTTTTACATGCGTGCTTTTCATCCATCCTCCGAGCATTTTCCCGATCTCGATAATGTCACCTTGAAGTTTGATATATGATCGCTGATCCATTGCCTTTATATCATATGCTACACGAATAAGTGTCTGAAGAATTTTTAAACGAAGATCGGCGCGCTGTAAAAAGGCGAGCCGTCTACTGCCCTGTTGTGACTGTGCATGGAAAAAATACTCAAGGATCTCAAGGGTAGAGCCGTCACACTTTTGACCCAGAGAATGTCGATCTTTCTTGGGAAAACGTGCTATACATGCATACAGAAGCAGGTACAATTGGTACGTCTTATGGATAATAGAACTATCAAAAAAGTTGAGGGGGGGGGGTCTTTATCAGACATCATGTATATGATTGGTTATGTTCACTGCCGAGTCTACTGGATGGTTGGCAGGAATTCAAACAGGGAAAAGGTCAAAAAATAGACATACAGAACTTTGGTCTTAACCTGGAGCAAGAACTATTCTCTCTCCATGAAGATTTGACACAGGAAACATACCGCCACGGCGGATACAGTGAATTTTACCTTCATGATCCTAAATTGCGGCATATTCACAAGGCGCGTGTCCGAGATCGAATTGTCCATCATGTGGTAATGCGGGCAATAGAGAATGAATTTGAGCCAGGATTTATCTATGACTCATATTCAAGCCGACTTGAAAAAGGAACCCATCGAGCTGTTGAGCGTTTTCGAAAATTTGCCTGGAAATTGTCGCGCAATAATACGCGGACGGTATGGATTTTGAAGTGTGATATACGAAAATTCTTCGACTCAGTCGATCATACAATTCTAAAACGACTTATCTGTCGACGAGTAAAATGTACAAAAACACTTAATCTGATTGATAATATTATCGACAGTTTTTGCTCGATTCCTGGAAAAGGAATACCACTCGGAAACGTCACCAGTCAGCTATTTTCCAACATCTATCTGAACGAGCTCGATCAGTTCATAAAGCGCACCTTGAGAGTGAAATATTATATTAGATATGCCGATGATTTTGTATTGCTGAGTCGCGATCGAGCTGAGCTGGAGAGTGCCCTCCTGTCAATTGGGCGACTTCTCGGGATCATGCTGGATGTGCGGCTTCATCCACAAAAAGTCACCTTCCAAAAGTGGAACCAGGGTATAGATTTCCTCGGCTATATCAGTTTTCCGCACCACACACTCGTGCGTACCAAAACCAAAAAGAGAATGTATAGAAAAATGAAGATGAGGGTTAGCCTCCATCGAAATAAAATTATCTCTACCAAAAGTCTGAACCAAAGTTTACAGTCGTATCTTGGCATCACGAAACACGCGAAAGGTAGAAATATTGAGAAAAAACTGATGAGTTTTATGCAACGGAATGAGTCCCTCGGTTGCCCTAATCATCCATCGCATAATTCTGACTCTGCTTCGACTTCTCGATAGACAAGAATCGCATCTGCTCCTTCTTGAACATTAATTCGATACGACCGGTTGGACCGTTACGATGTTTTTTGACGTAGACGTCGAGAATACCTTTGCGTTGAGAATCTTCTTCGTAATAATCTTCGCGATACAACATCATCACCACATCGGCATCTTGCTCAATAGCACCAGACTCACGAAGGTCAGAGAGTTGAGGGATTTTGACTGGACGTGATTCAACGGCACGAGAGAGCTGGGATAAGACGAGGATCGGGATATGCAACTCGCGGGCGAGGTGTTTCAGGGCGCGCGAGATCTCAGAAATTTCCTGCACACGATTCACGCCCATACCGCTCCCCATACTCATCAACTGCATATAATCGATGATCAACATATCTAATCCATTTTCCATTTGCAAACGACGCGCCTTCGCACGAAGTTCAGCAATAGAACTACCCGAAGTATCATCAATAAAAATCTTCATACCATTGAGCTCATCCATGACACCGCCGATACGGGCGAAGTCCTCATCGGTCAGTTTTCCGGTACGCAGTTTCCAGGAATCCACCTGTAGCAGTGAGCAGAACATACGTTCTACGAGCTGCTCCTTCGACATTTCCAATGAAACCACACCAACGCCGAATCCACGTTTTGCCGCATTTTGAGCCAAGTTCAGGGCCAAAGCCGTTTTTCCCATAGAAGGACGAGCCGCCATAACAATCAAATCCGATGGCTGCAATCCCGATAAAAGATCATCCATATCAGCAAAACCGGTTGGAACTCCACGATACTTTTGCTTCGCCTCGGGATCGTGAAGATTAGAAATTTTCTCAAACGTTTGCGCTAAAATATCTCGTACATGGACAAATTTATCTTTCAAAAAGGTCTGTGAAACATTAAATAATGCTTTTTCTGATTTTTCGAGCAAGTCTTCCAGCGGCTCCGTCTCGCTATATCCCATGGACATAACCGTATCCCCCGCCCGGATTAATTTTCGCAACGTCGACTTCTCCTTCACAATCAGCGCGTACTGTACTACGTGGGAAGAGGTAAAATTTTCCGTAGAAAGCTCGGCAATAAACGATACACCGCCGACCAAATCCAGCTGTTTACGATCCTCGAGATAGCTCGTCAGGGTTACGACATCAATGGGCATACGTCGGTCGTAGAGCTCCATAACGCTCCTATAGAGAATACCGTGAATATCGTGATAAAAATCATCAGCATTGAGAATATCAGAAACTTTGATAATGGCTTCTTTATCAACAAAAAGCGATCCGAGAATCGATCTCTCGGCATCTAAGCTATGTGGTGGTATTTTTCCAAAATGTTCTGCCATACAATGTTTTTTATCACCCAATTGGG